>NZ_MQSY01000027.1:0-72973 GCF_001921245.1 Aeromonas sp. YN13HZO-058
TCCATGATGGTAGACCTCAAGGTGATGGCCTACTTCAAGATTAGCCTTTCAACACGTAATTGGGACAGAGCCATAAAAAAGGGCCACCTCTTGCGAGGTGGCCCTTTCCAAACGTTTGGTGGAGCTGGGGGGATTTGAACCCCCGTCCAAAATTACTACATCCTTGGTACTACATGCTTAGTCACTCTTTACATTCGCCAACCCGCTGCGGAGAGACACGCCACGGATTGACTAGCTCGATTGGTTTTAATGCTTCCGCCCCGAGCAGGACTTCCACACGATCCTGTGAAGGATGACCTTCCGATTCCCTAGGACACAGGCAAGCTAGGGTAGAAGGGCTCAGCGCAGGTTATTAAGCTGCGAGTGCGTAGTTTTCGTCGTTTGCGACTATTTTTTTGCGGTTTGTTAACGAGGCCTACCGCACCTCGGCATGCACCTTGGGTTTCGTGAATCTTGTCGAATCCAGAATCAGCCCCAAGTTGTCAAAAGTGATTGTACGCAAAAATGTTGTGATAGCAAGGCGTTGATGCCCATTCCCTCTGGCAACCACGCTGTTTGCCGATTTATTGTGCGCAGCTGAGTCAGGGTTCCGCTGCGCTGGGGGAAGGTGAATGGGCGTCTGGAACCGGTGGGCGGCCGATTAGCCGCGATTCTTGTTCTTCATGATGCGGGCTTTTTCCCGATCCCATTCGCGGGCCTTGGTATCTTCGCGCTTGTCGTGCTCTTTCTTGCCCTTCACCAGGCCGATCTCGACCTTGACCCAGCACTCTTTCCAGTAGAGGGCCAGTGGCACTATGGTGTAACCCTGACGGGCGGTCAGGCTTTCGAGTTTGTCGAGTTCGCGACGACTCAGCAGCAGTTTGCGGGTGCGGGTCGGGTCACAGACCACATGGCTGGATGCCGCGTTCAGTGGCAGGAAGGTGGAGCCAAACAGGAAGGCTTCTCCTTGCAAGAAGATGACATAGGCTTCGCTGATGTTGGCCTTGCCCGCCCGTAGGGATTTGACTTCCCACCCTTGCAGGGACAGACCGGCTTCCACTCTCTCTTCGATGAAGTATTCGTGGCGGGCGGTTCTGTTGAGTGCAATGGTGCTGGACCCGGCTTTGTTTTTACTGTTTTTTTTGCTCATGACGGGCGATTTCCGGCAATGACTAGGAGGCTCGTATTATACGTAGGCGTGAGCGGCTGTAAAACGCGCAGCAGGTCAAGTGGTGGCTTTGTGAGCGGTTTGGTTGAGGTTTTACCTCCACAACCCGAAACATGGTGATAAAATCGCGCCGATTGGATGAGGAAAAGCCATGCCCCGAATTACGCGCAGTGCCCTGGTGATGTTCAGTGCAGAACAGATGTTCAAGTTGGTTAACGATGTGGATGCCTATCCGCAGTTTTTGCCCGGCTGTGTCGGCAGCCGTGTCCACGAGGCTGGCGATGACTACATGATGGCGTCGGTCGATGTGGCCAAGGCGGGCATCGCCAAGACGTTTACCACCCGCAATCAGCTGGATGTGAACCGTCAGATCAGGATGGAGCTGGTGGATGGCCCGTTCCGCAAGCTGGCGGGTTGGTGGACCTTTACCCCGCTCGATGTAGACGCCTGCAAGGTGGAGTTTGATCTCGATTTCGAATTCACCTCCAAGCTGATCGAGGTGGCGTTTGGTCAGGTGTTCCGCGATCTGGTGAGCTCCATGGTCTCTGCCTTCTCAAACCGCGCCAAGGTGGTATACGGTGTCTGACCAGCTAAATATCGAAGTCGTTTATGCCTTGCCGCAGCAGCAGACGGTGATTGCGCTGCGGGTGGCGCCCGAGACCTGCGTGCAGGCGGCCATCGAGCAGTCCGGCATCGTGCAAAAGCACCCCGAGATCGATCTGGCGGTCAACAAGTTCGGTATCTACAGCCGCCCGGTGAAAGGGAGCGAGCCGCTGCACGATGGCGATCGCATCGAGATCTATCGCCCGCTCATCGCCGATCCGCGCGAGATGCGCAAAAAGCGCGCCGAGAAGGCCAAAGAGGAGGGGAGAGCCGATAGTGTGACCGGCGGCCGCCCCGATGTGCATCGCAAGCTCCGCGAGTAGCGCTCAGGTTTTTCTTGCAGAAAAAGGCGCCGAGGCGCCTTTTTTTGATCCCGTCAGTCAGTAATTGGACTGCGCGAGATATCAAGGGAGGGCCGCGTTAGCTGAGGGCTGGTTCTGTCACGCCCAGCCGGGCGCGTGCCCAGGCGGCCAGCAGTTCGACACCGCTTTGCATCACCCGCTCATCGAAATCGAAGGCGTTGTGGTGGTGCGGCGCCGCCAGATCGGCCCCCAGGATCAGGTAAGCTGCTTCGCCCCCCTGCTTTTGCACCCGCTCCATCAGAAAACCGGCATCTTCACTGGCGCCAAAGCGGCGAGTCTGGATGGTGGCGAGCCCCTGCTTGCGGGCCAGCGCCGCCAGCTCGGCTTGCAGCGCCGGGCTGTTGTCGAGGGTAATCGCCTCACCCTGTTTGATGATGCGGTAGGTGACGCCGTGGGCGAGGGCGGTGCCTTCGACGATGCGCTGCACCTGACTGAACATGTAGTCGTTGAGGGTGCTGTCGGCGCCACGGGTTTCACCGTGCAGCTCGGCATGGTCAGGAATGACATTGCGCCCGCTACCGCCGTGAAGCTGGCCGACATTGATGCGGGTCATGCCGTCGCGGTGGCGGGGAATGCCGAGCATGGCGGTGGTGGCCATGCAGGCGGCGGCCAGCGCATTGCTGCCAGCGTTGGGCTCGAGCCCGGCGTGGGCCGCGGTGCCCATAAAGTGGACGTCGAACTTGGTGGAGCAGAGAAACTCGGTGGGGTTGATCACCAGCTCGCCGCTGCCGGCGTGAATGCCGATATGGAGCGAGAGCAGGGCATCCACGTCATCGAGTGCACCACCGGCGGCCAGCGCTTTGCCACCGCGGCACCCCTCTTCGGCGGGCTGGAAGAAGAGCTTGATGCGACCGCACAGCTGCTCCTTCATCGTCATCAACTGGCTGGCCAGCCCCATGCCGATGGCGGTGTGGCCATCGTGAGCGCAGGCGTGCATCCACCCCTTGTTGTGGGAGGCAAAGCCCTCCTGCTGCGGCTGGTGCTGTTCGGCGTCGGACTCTTCTACCTCCACCGCGTCGATATCGAAGCGAAAGGCCAGGGTCGGGCCGGGACGGCCGGTATCCAGCTCTCCCATCAGTCCGGTGACATCGCCGATCCGCTCCAGCCAGTCGGGATGGGCTCCCTGACGGCGGGCGCGAGCCTTCTCGGCCGCCACATCCACATCACGGCCCATCATCAGATTGCTGGCCAGCAGCTTGTCGCCGAGCACGACGTGATAACCGAGCTCGCTCAGGTGGTGGGCAATCAGGCTGGTGGTGCGAAACTCTTTCCAGGCGGCTTCCGGCAGGCGGTGCAGGTCGCGGCGCCACAGGATCAGGTGCTCAAGGGTCATCTTGGCTTCCTTGGTGATTCGATTTGTCGGCTATTGTGCCTTTTTTCCCGGCAGACCACACGGGGCCAGCAGCTGGTCGGGGGAGCTTTGAGTGCAAGTAGTGGCAGTGGGGGTCGAGAATGGGGGTGAGCTCGCATAAAAAACGCCTCCACAATGGAGGCGTTGTCGAGATGTGGTTATCAGGCCGCGTGATGGTAAGCGGAGGCTTCAAACAGCTTCTTGTTGGCCACCAGATCGATGGGGTCAAAATCATCGACGTTGATGGTGCGCAGGCGACTTACTTCGGCGCGACGCAGCAGCTCCGCTTCGCTCTGGGTCAGTACGCCAGCGGCCAGGCCAATGTCGGCCACCTTGTCCAGCGCCATGAAGGGGCGCTTGATGCCATCAGCCTTGCAGACTTTCTCGAACAGCGGCTCGGCGGCCAGCACATCATCGAGCGCCTGTTCCAGCAGACCGAAGGGGTTGCCCTCTTCGCGGGTCAGGTATTGGCCCTTGGCCAGGCGGCTGCGGGTTTCGCTCGGGGTTTGCAGCAGACGGGCAACCTGTTGATCCAGCTTGTCGCACGGACGGTTCAGGTCACGGCCGAGTGGCAGCACCACGGCGCGCAGGGCAAGGCCAATCCAGCGGTTCGGGAAGTTGCGCAGCAGCTCGTCGATCGCCTCTTGTGCCTTGAACATGGCATCTTGCAGTGCCCAGTGCAGCAGCGGCAGATCGGCCTGCTGGCGTCCCTCGTCCTGATAGCGCTTGAGGGCGCTGGAGGCCAGATAGAGCTGGCTCAGCACGTCGCCAAGACGAGCGGAGACCCGCTCCTTGCGCTTGAGCTCGCCACCCAGAGTACCCATCGCCATGTCTGACAGGAACGCCAGGTTAGCCGAGAGGCGGGAGAGCTGCTGGTAGTAGCCCTTGGTTTGGTCCTTGTACGGTGCCGCGGCAAAGCGGGCGCCGGTGATACCGAGCCAGAAGCTGCGCACCAGGTTGCTGATGGCAAAGCCGACGTGGCTGAACACCGCCTTGTCGAAATCCTTCAGCGCCTGCTCTTTATCCGGATGGCTGGCGGCCAGCATCTCCGGCAGCACGTGCGGGTGGCAGCGGATAGCGCCCTGACCATAGATGATCATGCTGCGGGTCAGGATGTTGGCCCCTTCCACCGTGACGGCGATGGGGGCACCCTGATAGCCACGGGCCAGATAGTTGTTGGGACCCATGCAGATGGCCTTGCCGCCGTGGATGTCCATGGCATCGATGATGCACTTCTGGGCACGGTCGGTGAGGTGGTATTTGACGATGGCGGAGATGACCGACGGCTTCTCGCCAAGGTCGATACCGGTCACGGTCAGGTTGGCTGCGGCGCCCATGATATAGGCGTTGCCACCGATGCGGGCCAGCGGCTCTTCAATCCCTTCCATCTTGCCGATGGGCAGTTTGAACTGGCGACGGATGCGGCTATAGGCACCGCTCGCCAGGGCCAGCATCTTGACGCCGCCGGTACTGTTGGAAGGCAGGGTGATGCCACGACCGACCGACAGACACTCGACCAGCATGCGCCAGCCCTGACCAGCCATGGTCGGGCCGCCGATGATGAAATCGAGCGGGACGAACACATCCTTGCCCTGGGTCGGGCCGTTCTGGAATGGCACGTTGAGCGGGAAGTGGCGACGGCCAATGCCGACACCCTTGATGTGAGTGGGGATCAGCGCGCAGGTGATGCCGAGCTCTTCCTCGTCACCCAGCAGGTGTTCCGGGTCACGCAGCTTGAATGCCAGACCCAAGACGGTGGCGATCGGGGCCAGAGTGATGTAGCGCTTGTTCCAGGTCAGGCGCATACCGAGCACCTCTTTGCCTTCCCACTCGCCTTTGCAGACGATACCGAAGTCGGGGATGGATCCGGCGTCAGAACCCGCCTCCGGGCTGGTCAGGGCGAAGCAGGGGATCTCTTTACCCACCGCCAGGCGGGGCAGGTAGTAATCTTTCTGCTCGTCAGTGCCATAGTGCTGCAACAGCTCGCCCGGGCCCAGCGAGTTGGGCACGCCGACGGTGGAGGCGAGCACGGCGCTGGCGCCGCACAGCTTTTGCAGTACGCAGGACTGGGCATAGGCCGAGAACTCCAGACCGCCATATTTCTTCTTGATGATCATGGCGAAGAACTTGTTGTCCTTCAGGTATTGCCACACCTCGGGGGAGAGATCCGCGCGCTCGTGGGTCACTTCCCAGTCGCTCACCATGCGGCACACTTCCTCGACCGGACCATCCATAAAGGCCTGCTCTTCGGCAGAGAGAGTGCTGACCGGAATGGCGTGCAGTTTTTTCCAGTCCGGGTTGCCGGCGAACAGATCGGCTTCCCACCAGGTGGTGCCCGCTTCAATCGCCTCTTTCTCGGTGCGCGACATCTCCGGCATGATCGATTTGTAGATCTTGAACAGCGGCTTGGTTATTTGATTGCGGCGAAATTCCACCAGATTGAGCGGGATGGCGATCACCGCGAACAGCGCCCAGACCAGCAAGGGCACATGACCATAGATGGCGCCAAGCACCAGGGCGGCGCCGGTGACCAGGGTGGAGATGAACAGGGATGCCCGGCGATAGGCCAGGGCTCCGATAACCAGGATCACCCCGAGCAGAGTGAGGGTCGTCGTCATTGCTTGCTCCTTGCGTGGTTAGGTTGCCAACGTGGCGTAACTGATCCAGAGGTCTGACCTGTTGGATATGGCCCCTGTTGTAATTCATACGCACAAAGTTATCAAGCTGTTTACATCCTCATTACCTTCTCTCTGTGATCCCCATAACGCTCAAGTGCCGCCAGCGCTGTGGCTCGCAGGGGGGCGACTGTGCGATTCGCTTGTGCGAGAATAGCCGCGATCTACACGCACACTAAAAACAGTGGAAGAGACATCATGTACCAAGAATTGATCCGCAATGAACTGACCGAAGCTGCCAGCGTGCTGCAGGCCTTCCTGGCTGATGAGCAGAACCTGAAAAACATCGAAGCGGCCGCCAAACTGCTGGCGGACTCTTTCAAAGAAGAGGGCAAGGTGCTCTCTTGTGGCAACGGTGGTTCCCACTGTGACGCCATGCACTTTGCCGAAGAGCTGACCGGTCGCTATCGCGAGAACCGTCCGGGTTATGCCGGTATCGCCATCTCCGACCCGAGCCACCTCTCTTGTGTTTCCAACGACTTTGGCTATGACTATGTCTTCTCCCGCTACGTAGAAGCGGTCGGCCGCCGTGGCGACGTGCTGCTTGGCATCTCCACCAGCGGCAACTCCGGCAACATCCTGAAAGCTATCGAAGCGGCCCGCGCCAAGGGCATGAAAGTGATCGCCCTGACCGGCAAGGATGGCGGCAAGATGGCGGGTCTGGCGGATGTCGAGATCCGGGTGCCGCACTTTGGCTATGCCGACCGTATTCAGGAAGTGCACATCAAGGTGATCCACATCCTGATCCAGCTGGTCGAAAAAGAGATGGCCAAGTAATCAGGCTATCGCGATCAGACAAGTGCATCACCGGTTGCATGGTTCGCCATCGGCCGGTTGTTGCCAGCTACAGGGGAAGGGATTGCACCTTCCCCTGCTGTCTGTCGAACCAGCGTGCTGGTCGAACATGACACAAGACAAATCATGAAAGGAGTCTGCCGATGTGCGAACTGCTCGGCATGAGTGCCAATGTGCCGACCGATATCTGCTTCAGCTTTACCGGGTTGATGCTGCGCGGTGGCAAGACAGGGCCCCACAAGGATGGCTGGGGGATCACCTTCTACGAGGGGAAGGGCTTTCGCACCTTCAAGGATCCCGAGCCCAGCGCCCAATCTCCCATCGCCAGACTGGTACAGGCGCTGCCCATCAAGAGCTGTGCCGTGGTCAGCCACATTCGGCAGGCCAACCGTGGCTGCGTGTCACTGGAAAATACCCACCCCTTTACCCGTGAGCTGTGGGGCCGTTACTGGACCTTCGCCCACAACGGTCAGCTGACCGGCTACAAGAAGCTGCCGACCGGCCGCCACCGGCCGGTGGGGGATACTGACAGCGAACACGCCTTCTGCTGGCTGCTCGATCGGCTGGAGCAAAAATATCCCAAGCGTCCCGCCAACTTTCCCGCCATGTTTCGCTATCTCGCAACCCTGTGCGATGAGCTGAGAGCGTTCGGGGTGTTCAACATGCTGCTCTCGGACGGGGAGTATGTGATGAGCTACTGCACCAACAACCTGCACTGGTTGACCCGCTGTGCGCCGTTTGGCGAGGCGAGCCTGCTGGATGAAGAGGTGGTGATCGACTTTCAAAGCGAGACCACCCCCAACGATGTGGTGACCCTGATCACCACCCGTCCGCTGACTGGCAATGAGAATTGGGTCAAAATGGCGCCCGGCGAATTCAATTTGTTTCGCATGGGGGAGCGGGTGGCGACCAATCAGGGCGTGCCTGGGTGAGATAAAAAAATACCAGGGTAGATTCCTACCCTGGTTCTTCGCAGCAGCCATAAAAGGCAAAAGGGATGAGAGGTGTTGCTGAGCATCATCACTCTGACGGAATTGAGTGTTGATCAATTGTTAATTTGTGGCAATGAAGTTGTTGTCTTGACGGGCGTTTCTACATCGCTATTTCGATACCGATCACATTTTTTGCCACTTCATTCCCCGAGCTATCCAGTCGGATGGGTCATCACTGTCTGGCCGTGAGCCACGACATCGAAAACTATCTATAGTATGGTCTGTTTGAATACCGTTCTGGAGGAGCCTCGCATGGAGTGGGTGGATCGCAAGGTGTTGCAGCAGCTGGCAGAGGATATTGGTCAGGATATGCTGCCGGTGGTCATCGCAGTATTTATCGAAGAGGTGGGCGAGCAGCTGAGTCAGCTCAGACCCCTCTATGAGCAGGGAGAGTGGGAGGCGCTGGCCCGAGTGGCGCACAGCATGAAATCATCTTGTGGCAGCTACGGCGCCATGCCGAGCTATCAGCAGGTGATGGCGCTGGAGATGGCCTGCAAGCAGGCGGATGTGGCCGAGGCAGAGCGCCAGTTGCAACTGCTGGAGGCCTCCTTGCCCCAGGTGCTGGCGTTTCTGTCCGATTATCAGTAGCGGCGCCATGCAGGGATGCCGGGGCGCCGTGGCCGTTGCTTAACGCTGGTTGAGCAGTTGCTGGATGATTCGGTCCAGCGCCAGTTTCAGCTTCAACCGATCGTGCCGATGGGGCAGCTCAATCTCGCCCAGCTCGGCTTCGATCAACCGACCCTGCCAGGCTCCCGCATCACCCGCGCCCCGGGGGGCCAGGATGGCATCCAGCCGACCCTGACCGACCCGGGACTCCAGCCAGCGACACTGACTCATCAGATCAAGTTGGCTGGCAGGGCCGTTTTCAGCCACCAAATTACAGACGAAGACCAGCATGGCGCTGCTCTCGTTGATGGCCTGGGCAATCTCGGCCAGCAGCAGTGGCGGCATGATGGAGGTGAGAAAACTACCCGGCCCCAGAATGACCATGTCCGCCTGCTGCAGTGCCAGCACTGCTTCACGGGTTGCTTGTACCTCCGGCATCAGGCCGAGGGAGAGAGGAGGGGTTGCCAGCTGGTCGATGGACACCTCTCCCAGGATCTGGGTGCCACACTCCATATGGGCGCAGAGGTCGGTGGGAAATTCAGACATGGGTAGCAATTGTGACTCGATTTTGAGCATGTCACTGATCAGCTTGATAGCATCAAGAGGACGGACACAGAGATTATCGAGCGCCAGCAGCATCAGGTTGCCAAGGTTGTGGCCCGCCAACTCGCCTTTGCCGGCGAAGCGGTACTCGAACAACAGGCTGCCGATACTGGGATCGGTGACCAGTTGGTTCAGGCAGTTGCGCAGATCGCCCCAGGCGATGCACTCCTGACTCTTGCGCAGCCGTCCGGTCGAGCCACCATCATCGGTAGTGGTGACGATGCCGGTGAGTCGTTGACCAAGGAACGAGAGGGACGAGAGTACGCGACCCATGCCGTGGCCACCACCGATGGCAACGACCCGATCGAAGTCATTGATGTTTTTTTGCCACATGTGGGCATCCTGTCATTGGTCTCAGTTGACCGCTATGTTAGCAAGTGAAGCGAGATAATTGTTTGATAAGGGTATGATTTTTGCTTGCGACTGCTATCCGATAAAACAAGGAGATGGTGTTGAAATTTCTGACCGTTCACTCCCTCGCCCGGAATTCATCGCTGGCGGCCCAAGAGATCTGCACGCAGCTGCGCCACCATGCCGATCAGGCGCCCTCCCTGCTGCTGCTCTATTTTACCCAAGCCCATGACGGGGCGATACTGCGCGACGCGCTCAAACGCCAGTTCCCGACCACCCGTCTGCTTGGGTGCAGCTCCTGCGGTGGGGTGATGACCGAGATGGGACACCACGCCATAGAGGGGTTCGGAGTGGCGGTGGCAGCTTTTTATGATGAGAAAGGGGCCTTCGGGGTGGCCGGTGCCAGCGGTGACGGGGTGGATGTGCGGCAGTTGCTGCGTAGCGCCATGAGCGATTGCGGTCGACCGGGCGAGTTGCCCCAGCTGATCCTGTTTCACGCCAGTCCCGGCAAGGAGGAGGGGCTGCTGGCCGGTATCGAAGCCGAGCTCGGTGCCTCGGTGCCGGTGGTCGGTGGATCCGCGGCAGACAACAGCGTCAGCGGTGACTGGCAACTCTGCTGGGATGAGGCGGTGAGTCAGGATGGCATCGCGCTGGCGGTGCTCTATCCCGATTGCCAGCTGGCCTTTCAGTTTCACTCCGGTTATGTCCCTGCCGAATTCAGTGGCGAGATCACCGCCTGCGACGGGCGGGAGGTGCTCACCATCGATCACCTGCCCGCCGCCGAGGTTTATGCCCGCTGGTGCGGACGCGATCATCCCTGGCCGGTGGGGGCGATTTTGCGGGAGACCACGCTCACCCCGCTGGCCCGTCAAGTGGGATCGCTGGATGGCATTCCCTACTACAAACTGTCCCATCCCGAGGCGGTGACCGAACAGGGTGGGCTGCGGCTCTTTACCGATGTGGTGCAGGGGGAGCGTCTGCTGCTGATGTACAGCAGTCAGGAGGGGTTGCTGCAGCGCAGCCTCAATGCCATGCGCATTGAACCTGGCTATGGGGTCGATGTGGAATGGCAGCCGATCGGCGCCCTCATCATCTTTTGTGCTGGTTGCCGTTTGGCGCTAGGTGATATGTTGTGCCAATTTGTCGAGCAGAGCCAGGCTCGTCTCGGCAAGATCCCGTTTATCACCCCCTTTACCTTCGGCGAGCAGGGGCGGCTGCCCAATGGCGAACTGGCTCACGGTAACCTGATGGTATCGAGCGTGATTTTTCTGACCCGCTGAGTCGGCAGAACATAACAGAGCAGGCAACAAGATGATTGGCAGCAGTGAACTGGAAGCCCTCGGCGACAAATTGCAGACCACCCTGGTCGATCTTATGCGTTGCCGCGAGCGCGAGGCCAGGTATCGTCACGAGTCCCAGACCCTGCTGGGCGGGGTGGCCACCCTCGCCGATGCCAAGACGCTGGAGCAGGTACTGGAGAGTCTTATCCAGGTGCTCAAACCCTTTATCGGCTTTGAGCATGCGGATGTGGTGGCCTGGGAAGGGGAGCGGGGGAGTACCCACCTCAGTACCGAGCCGATGCGCGCTGCCCGCAGCTGGCACATGACCCCGGCCTTTGCCCGTGCCATCGCCGGTGAAACCCTGGTGATTTACGATCCCTCCCAACTGCCCGAGCTGGCGCCACTGGCGAACGAGCCGGGCTGGGCCAGCGTGATGCTGACCGGGCTGCAGGCACCCGGTTTTACCGCCACCCTCATCTGCCGCCACGCCCGGGCGGGCACCTTCGATCTCACCAGCAAGGCCGCCATGGAGCGTTGTCGTCCGCTTATCGCCCAGGCGCTGGTCAACATCACCTATCGGGCCCGCCTGCAGGAGCAGGTGGCGGTGAAGACCGAGGCGCTGCAGGCCAGCGAACGCCGTTTTCGCAGCTTCGCCGCCATGGCTTCTGACTGGTTCTGGGAGACCGATGCCGAGCATCGCCTCAGTTATGCCTCCGAACCGGGTTATCTGGATGAGCTGACCCCGCAGGCGATCCGGCCGACCCTCTATGACTACGTCTGCAACAAGCAGAGCTGCGAGGCGCAGCAATACCTGTGGTTGCTGGAACAGCGCCAGCCGGTGCGAGGGGTGCGGATGCAGGTGGCGCTGCTTGATGGCCCCTGCTGGATGGAGGTGAGCGCCGAGCCCTGTTTCGACCACGAAGGTCTCTTTACCGGCTATCGCGGCACTGCCCGGGATATCAGCTCCCAGATCCGCCGTGAAGAGGAGCTGGCGCGGGCGCGGGATGAGGCTGAAGCGGCCAACCGTGCCAAGTCCCAGTTTCTGGCCATGATGACCCACGAGATCCGCTCGCCCATGAATGCGGTGCTGGGGATGCTCGATCTGGTGCAGCATGCCGAGCTGGCGCCGGAGCAACAGAGCCTGCTGCGCCATGCCACCCACTCGGCCAGATTGCTGCAAACCATCATCGATGACGTGCTCGATTTTTCGAAAATCGAGTCGCAAACCCTGGTGTTTCACTGCGAGACCCTGCAACCGATCCAGCTTTGCCAATCCCTGGTCGAACCGCTGCAGGCCCGCGCCATCGCCAAGGGGATTACGCTGGTCTATCGGGTCGATGACTCCGTCCCTCTAGAGTTGCAGGGGGACCCGATGCGTCTGTCGCAGGTGATGGGAAATCTGCTGGACAACGCCCTCAAATTTACCGAGCAGGGGCAGGTCACACTGCACCTTGGCTGGCAGGATGAGAAGTTGCGGATCTCGGTCTCCGACACCGGGATCGGGATCGCTGACGCTGATCAGGCGCGGCTGTTTGAACCCTTCTCCCAGGTTGACAACTCGGCGACCCGGTGTTTTTCCGGAACCGGCCTCGGCCTTGCCATCAGCAAGCGTCTGGTCGCCCTGATGGGGGGGGAGATCCACCTGAAGAGCGAGCCGGGCAAGGGAAGCTGCTTCTGGTTCGAGCTGTCGGATATGGCGCTGCCTTGTCATTGTCAGCCACTGCGGGAGGAGAGCGTTGCTGCGTTGCTGCCGCTGGATGTGCTGGTGGTGGAGGATAGCCCGGTCAACCAGCTGGTGGTGTCGTTGATGCTGCAAAAGCTGGTAGGCAAGGTGCGGCTGGCCGCCAATGGTCTGGAGGCGCTGGCGCAGGTGGATGAGCAGTTCCCGGATCTGATCCTGATGGATATGCGGATGCCTCTGATGGACGGGCTGGAAGCGACCCGACGGTTGCGGGAGCTGGGATGCACCATGCCTATCGTCGCCCTGACGGCCAATGCGATGGCGGAGGACAAGGCGTGCTGTCTGGCGCAGGGGATGGATGATTTCCTCGCCAAGCCCATCACCTTGTCACGGCTGAGAGAGTGTTTGCAGCGTCACTTTGGTCAGCGGTTGCCGACGCGCGGATAAAAAAAATGGTCAACTTTGTGGGTTGACCAGTTCTTCAGCAAATACTGAAGAGAGCACGGGATAAATCGGGTTGTATCAATCTATATGAAAAATATGTGCCAACTTTTTTGGGACTCTTTCGTGTTCAATTTTGGCCGTTTAGCGCATCGGCTCTCGTTTGTAATGCTTTGTCGTTCTTTTTGTTAATTGCAAAATGCGAATATCATATTTTCATTATTGGAATAATTGCAATTTGCAACGCTGTGTCTGTCATTGTGAAATCAGGCGATGCAGGAATTTACGTGCCGCTTCGCTGTTTTGTTTGGCAATCAGCATCTGCTTTTCATAAATCGGCATCGGCAATATCTCGAGCCAGCGCTGGCAGAGCCAGGCGGCATCTTCAAAGCGCTTGTCCGGATAGAGCTCATCAAGCTCCGGATACTGCTCGAACACTTCCCGCAGGCGATTGACCAGCAGCTTGTCGTTGAAATCGGAGTGAATGCTCGGCCAGTTCGGCAGCATCTCCACCTTGGCCCGGCGCAGGCCCATCTCATCTGTTTCCATTTCGTGGATGCAGAAGCGCTCCAGTCCCAGCACCGTCACCCCCAGCAGGCCATCATTAAGGGTGTAGAAGTCGGTCACCTTGACCCGGGTACCCACCGGCAGGATGCGACCGGATTGTCCCGAGGTGGTGGACTCTTCCATCACGATGCCAAAGCCCTGATCGTTGATGAACGACTCCTTGAGCATCTGCAGGTGGCGTGGCTCGAACAGACGCAGAGGAAGCTTGCCGCCCGGCAGTATGTGGGAAGGCAAGGGGAACAGTGCCAAAGGTTGTAGTTTCATGTTCCATCCTCCATTGAGTAGTTGCTGAATAGGACAATGCAGCGACTGTGCCAGAGAATGAAAAAAGCCACCGGACGGTGGCTTTTCGGCAGGAAGAGGGCGCTTAGTTGCGCTGCTCCAGATACATGACAGCCGCTTCCACGCGGCTTTGCGCCTCGAGTTTCTTCAGCAGGCTCTTCACGTGAACCTTGACCGTTCCCTCGGAGATATGGAGCACCGAGGCGACCTGTTTGTTGGAGAGGCCTTTTGCAATTTCACGCAGGATTTGCATTTCGCGACGCGTTAAGCTTTCCAGTTTCTGCTGCAGGTGATCCAGCTCGTAGATGTTTTCGAGGTAGGGGCGCAGCGGTTCGCTCAGGATCTGCTTGCCGGTCATCACGTCGGCCAGCTGGGCCAGCAGCAGATCAGGCTCGGTATCCTTGAGCAGGTAGCCATCGGCACCGGCCTTGAGCAGGGCCACCACATCCTGACGGGCATCGGAGACGGTGAGGATCACCACTCGGGAGGTGATCTCTTCGGCCCGCAGTGCCTTGAGGGTATCTAGGCCGGAGAGCCCTTTCATATTGAGGTCGAGCAGGATCAGGTCCGGCTCGGCCTCTTTGGCCAGTGCCACGGCATCTGTGCCGTTGGAGGCTTCACCGGTCACCTCCATGTTCTCTTCCAGAGCCAGCAACTGCACAATCCCTTTGCGCATGAGGGGATGGTCATCTACGACCAGAACACTGTATTTCATCTCGTCCATCAGGCGTCTCTCGTTAGGCTGGTGGGAAAGGTCAGATGCACGCGGGTGCCTTGTGGTTGCTGCTCGTTGATGGTCAGCAGACCATGCAGTTTGCTGGCGCGCTCGTTCATGATGCTCAAACCGTAATGGTTGATCGCCGAGCTGGCGAGTCCGATCCCGACCCCGTCATCTGAAATCTGAACCTCGATGTTACCACTGGCGAGGGTCTCACAGCTAACATCAATCACTTGCGCGTTGGCATGTTTGATGGCATTGAGCACGGCCTCACGGATCAGTTGCAGAATGTGGATATGCTGGCCCGCCTCCAGGTCGTTGTCGGCCAGTCCGTAATGGAACCGGATTTCGGCCTTGGTCTGAGGTTGCAGCTGGTCGAGCATCACCCGGATCGCTTCCCCCAGATTGGCATCGCCAATGGTGAGGCGGAAGGTGCCGAGCAGTTCGCGCAGCTGGGTATAGGCATTGCTGAGCCCTTCGTCGATCTGCTGCATCGCCTCCTGCGCTTTCTCCTGTTGCCCCTTGGCGTAGGAGCGCTTGAGCAGGGTGGACTGGATCTTGAGGTAGGAGAGGGCCTGCGCCAGCGAGTCGTGCAGTTCCCGGGCGATCACCGCCCGCTCCTCCATCAGCAGCAGCCGCTGCTGTTGCAGCAGGGTCTGGTCTTTGTGCAGCACCTGGGCCAGCAGCATGGTGAAGTTTTTGATCAACCGCTCGTCGATGGGGTGCTGGCTGATGATGTCGAGGCGGCCGAACTCCTGCTCATCCATCTGCAGATAAAAGCTGGCGACCGCATCGAGATCGCCGGGCCAGCCGGTGCGCCCGGAGATATAGACCGGCATGGCGTTGTGCTCGAAGCGGGTCAGCCGGATGTGGTCGATATGCTGGTGGGCGGCGGCGCGGTCCAGCAATTTGATGAGGGTGCGAGTGCTGAGCGGGGCGGCGTGTAGCTTCTGGGCGGTCGAATAGAGAAACGAGAGGGTGTCGTTGGCCTGCTGCAGTTTGGCGGTTTTCTCCTCCACCTTGTTCTCCAGCTCCCGATAGAGCTTGCCCAGCTCGTCGGCCATGGTGACGAAGGCGCGCGACAGCTCCCCCAGCTCATTTTCGCCGTGGGCGGGCAACTGGAGGTCGAAGTCTTGCCGCTGGATCTGGCGGGCACAATAGACCAGCTGGTTGAGGGGGGCGACCACCTGCTGGCGAGTGAAGCGCACCGTGAACCAGGCGATGGTGATGATGGCCAGCAGGCCGAGCCCCTCCGCCAGCGCCAGCATTCGCACCTTGAATTCCACGTGGTACTGCATCTGATTGACGAAATTGTCGATGGCTGCCACAAACTGCTCGGTGTTATCGGTGTACCGTCTGGGAGTGCGATCCTCGATGTGCTGGCGCATCACTTGCCACTGGCCGAGCACCTCGCCATAGGTGCGACGCAGGGAGGCGGGCGTGATCCAGCGCTGGGTCTCCTGCAGCTCTTCGGCGTGCAGGGTCTCTTCAAACTGGGAGAGGCGCCCCAGCACGCTGTCGCCCCGCTCGATTTCGTAGGCCATCCGGTAGGCCTGCATCCGCAGCGAACCGGAGAGGTTGATCGCCTTGGCATCGGGTACCGAGTAGAAGAGGGTGACCATGGCGACCAGTGCAATCAGGCTGGCCATGAAGAGGATCAACACCATGGCGCGGCCAATGGCGCTGCTGACCGAATGGACCCTGAGCCGTTTTCCCATACTGATGCGCACCTCTGGATAGTGATAAGGACCCCGCAAGATGCGTGGGAGTGTACTCCAACTTGTGTTAGCATCGAAAAACTAGATGAACTCCGAGCGGTTTTGCCTACGTCCTAGCGATAGGGGGAAACCAGCCGTCAGCCGACAGTTGAACACAATCGTCGAGCTGTAAGGGTCAGGAAAGAAATGCCCTGGCCTCCCGTATTTGGAAAGGTGTTTATGTTGCCACTTGAAGATGGTTTTTCCCGTCGTTTTTACTATTTGCGTCTGTCAGTGACCGATGTGTGCAATTTCCGTTGCACCTATTGCCTGCCAGATGGTTATCGCCCCCCCGAAGGTCACAAAGCGGGGCGTCAACCCTTTCTCTCGATTGACGAGATCCGCCGCGTGGTCAGCGGTTTTGCCGCCATGGGCACCCGCAAGGTGCGTATCACGGGGGGCGAGCCCTCCTTGCGCCGCGATTTCACCGAGATCGTCAAGGTGATTGCCACCACCCCGGGTATCGAGAAGGTCGCCATGACCACCAACGGCTATCGCCTCAAGGAGCGGGCCCAGGAGTGGTTTGATGCCGGACTCAACGCGCTGAATGTCAGTGTCGACAGTCTCGACCCGCGCCAGTTCCACCAGATCACCGGTGAGAACAAGCTGGCGGAGGTGATGGAGGGGATCGAAGCGGCACTGGCCGCCGGTTTCAAATCGGTGAAGATCAATGCGGTGCTGCTCAAGGGGCTCAACGACTACCAGCTCGATGCCTTTCTGGGCTGGATCAGGCACAAGCCCATCGAGCTGCGCTTTATCGAGCTGATGCAGACCGGCGAGATGGATAACCTGTTTCGTGACCACCATGTCAGCGGCGAACAGATCAAACAGCGCTTGCTGGAGAGCGGCTGGGTGCAGCAGTTGCGGGGCAAGGATGACGGCCCGGCGCAGGTCTTTATGCACCCTGATTCGCAGGGTGGCGTGGGTCTCATCATGCCCTACAGCAAGGATTTCTGTGCCGGTTGCAACCGGCTGCGGGTCTCCTCGCTGGGGAAGCTGCATCTGTGCCTGTTTGGCGACAACGGCATCGAGCTGCGGGATCTGCTCGGCGCAGATGCGCAGTCCGATGAGCTGCAACAGCGCATTCGCGCCGCGCTGGCGGGCAAGAGTGCCACCCATCGTCTCCATGAGGGCAATGCCGGTATCACCCCTCATCTCGCCTCGATCGGCGGATAACCGCAAAAAATCGCCAACGATTAAATAGCAATCCTCACATGGAGGTATTTTAACCGATACCTCCATTTTTATTGTGCTGCAAGGCTTTGATCTGGCGCAAGAATCCCCCCTGTTTATCTCCCTGGTGGTATATCCCTGACCTTGTCAGGGCCGCAATATACACCCACTCTTATAATTGGTATCAAGAATGCCAATCATGGACTCGCACTGTCCCCTTCTTCACCAGAACAGGAGTCAATATGCCGGATGAGATCGATCTTGCCCGCCGCGGCCTGTTCCGGGGGCGGTTGAGAACTGCCGAACCGCCGGTGCAGTTGCCCTGGTCAGTCAACTGGTCGGCATTTGTCGCCGACTGCACCCGCTGCGGGGACTGTCTGGCCGCCTGTCCGGAGCAGATCCTGGTGAGTGGCGAGGGCGGTTTTCCGGTGGTCGATTTCCAGCGTGGCGAGTGCACCTTCTGCACCAAGTGCGTCACGGTCTGCAAGGCGCCGCTGTTTCGCCCGACCAGCGAGTCCCCCTGGCACTACAAGGCCCATATCGAGGCCAACTGTCTGGCCAATGGTCAGGTGTTCTGCCAGCGCTGTCAGGACAGCTGCGAGCCCAATGCCATTCGTTTTATTCCGGTGCTGGGGCGTGTGCCCACCCCGACGGTGGAGCCGGATCGCTGTAACGGTTGCGGCGCCTGCGTGCAGGATTGTCCGGTTGGCAGCATCAAGGTCGACGGGCGAGTCGCCCCATCCGGTGGTGCGAGCCAGCCCACCCTCAAGCAGGAGTCAGAATGAGTCAGAAACCGTGTGACACAGAAGCCACAATGGATCAGGAGTTCCATGTATCGAGTCTGGTGGTGCTGACCCAGCCCCCCTTGCGCCATCAGCTCGCCGAGCAGATTGGTGCCCTTGAAGGGGCCGAGATCCACGCCGTCAGTGACGAGGGCAAGCTGGTCGTGACCCTGGAAGGTCCGAGCCAGCGGCCGATCATGGCGGCCATTGATGCGATACAGGCGATGCCGGGCGTGCTCTCTGCCGCCCTGATTTACCACCAGTTCGATGAACTGGGCGGTCACTGAAAAGAGTGATGGGATGCCGGGCGTACCATCTACCGCTGATGGCTGGCTCCCGTTCGACAGATTCGACAACTATTACGCGATAAGCAATGTGAGGATATGCCATGAAGCTGAGTCGACGCGACTTTATGAAGGCCAACGCGGTGGCAGCTGCCGCTGCCGTGGCCGGTGTCAGTGCCCCCACGCTGGCAGCCAATCTCATCACCAGTACCGACAAGACGGCCATCCATTGGGATAAGGCACCTTGCCGCTTCTGCGGTACCGGCTGTTCCGTGCTGGTGGGCTCTCAGGATGGTCGGGTTGTGGCGACTCAGGGCGACCCCGATGCACCGGTCAACCGTGGCCTCAACTGCATCAAGGGCTACTTCCTCTCCAAAATCATGTATGGCCAGGATCGCCTGACCCAGCCGATGCTGCGCATGAAGAATGGCCAGTTCGACAAGGATGGCGACTTCGCCCCCATCAGCTGGGATCAGGCGTTCGACATCATGGCCGAGAAGTTCAAGGCGACCCTCAAAGAGAAAGGGCCTACCGCAGTCGGCATGTTCGGCTCCGGCCAGTGGACCGTCTGGGAAGGCTATGCCGCCGCCAAGCTGATGAAGGCCGGCTTCCGCACCAACAACATCGACCCCAATGCCCGTCACTGCATGGCCTCGGCGGTCGTTGGCTTCATGCGTACCTTCGGCATGGACGAGCCGATGGGCTGCTACGACGATATCGAGCAGGCCGATGCGTTCGTGCTGTGGGGCTCCAACATGGCCGAGATGCACCCCATCCTCTGGTCGCGGATGTCCGATCGCCGTCTCTCCAATCCGGATGTACAGGTGCACGTGCTCTCTACCTTCGAGCACCGCAGCTTCGAGCTGGCGGACAACGGCATGGTGTTCACCCCGCAGACCGATCTGGCGATCCTCAACTATGTCGCCAACTACATCATCCAGAACGACAAGGTGAACTGGGACTTCGTCAACAAGCACACCGTGTTCAAGAAGGGGGTCACCGACATTGGTTACGGCCTGCGCCCGACCGATCCGCTGCAGCAGAAAGCGAAGAACCCGGACAGCGGCGATGCCACTCCGATGACCTTCGAGGAGTTTGCCAAGTTCGTGGCGGATTACGATGTGGAGTCGGTCTCCAAGCTCTCCGGCGTATCCAAAGAGAAGCTGGAAAAGCTGGCCAAGCTCTATGCCGATCCGAGCAAGAAGGTGGTCTCCTACTGGACCATGGGTTTCAACCAGCATACCCGTGGCGTCTGGGCCAACAACCTCTGCTACAACATCCACCTGCTGACCGGCAAGATCTCCGAGCCGGGTAATGGTCCTTTCTCACTGACCGGTCAGCCCTCTGCCTGTGGCACCGCGCGGGAAGTGGGTACCTTTGCCCACCGCCTGCCTGCCGACATGGTGGTGACCGAGCCCAAGCACCGCGCCATCGCCGAACAGATCTGGAAACTGCCGGAGGGGACCATTCCCGACAAGGTGGGTTTCCACGCCGTGCTGCAAGACCGCATGCTCAAGGACGGCAAGCTCAACGCCTACTGGGTGATGTGTAACAACAACATGCAGGCCGGTCCCAACATGAATACCGATCGCCTGCCGGGCTATCGCGATCCGCGCAACTTCATCGTGGTCTCTGACCCGTACCCGACCGTCACTGCCCAGGCCGCTGACCTCATCCTGCCCACCGCCATGTGGGTGGAGAAGGAGGGGGCCTACGGCAACGCCGAGCGCCGTACCCAGTTCTGGCACCAGCAGGTGAAAGCGCCGGAAGGAGCCAAGTCCGACTTGTGGCAGCTGATGGAGTTCTCCAAGCGCTTCAAGGTTGAGGAGGTGTGGCCGGCAGACCTGATTGCCAAGATGCCGGAAGTGAAGGGCAAAACCCTGTTCGACATGCTCTATGCCAACGGTCAGGTCAACCAGTTCCCGAAAGAGCAGAGCAAGGGGCTGCTGAACGACGAAGCTGAACACTTCGGGTTCTACGTCCAGAAGGGGCTGTTCGAGGAGTACGCCACCTTCGGTCGTGGTCACGGCCACGATCTGGCGCCGTTCGATCAGTACCACGAAGCACGCGGTCTGCGCTGGCCTGTGGTAGATGGCAAAGAGACCCTGTGGCGCTACCGCGAAGGGTTTGACCCCTATGTCAAAGCGGGCGAGGGGGTGCGTTTTTATGGCAAGCCAGATGGCAAGGCGGTCATCTTCGCGCTGCCGTTCGAGCCCGCCGCCGAGTCACCGGATAAAGAGTACGATCTGTGGCTCTCCACCGGTCGCGTGCTGGAACACTGGCACACCGGCACCATGACCCGTCGGGTACCCGAGCTCTATCGCGCCTTCCCGGATGCGGTGCTGTTTATGCACCCGGACGATGCCAAGGCCCGTGGCGTGCGTCGTGGTGAAGAGGTGATCGTCTCCTCCCGCCGTGGCGAGGTGAAGACCCGTGTCGAGACCCGTGGTCGCAATAAACCGCCCAAAGGTCTGGTCTTCATGCCCTTCTTCGATGCGAGCCAGCTGGTCAACAAGCTGACCCTGGACGCCACCGATCCGCTCTCGAAAGAGACGGATTACAAGAAGTGCGCCGTCAAGGTGATGAAGGCATAAGGCGGGGGGCACGAGATGAGTCGTAGTCGTCGCCAGTTTCTGGTCGACATGGCCTCTCTGGCAAAAGGGGCTTGCGGTGTAGGCCTGCTTGGCGTGGGGCTCGGTGGCGTGGCCCGCCAGCAGGCACACGCTGTGCCTGCCCAGGCGCTGCGTCCGCCTGCCGCTCTCGACGAAGGGGAGTTCCTCAGCGCCTGCGTGCGTTGCGGGCTCTGCGTCGAGGCGTGCCCCTACGACACCCTCAAGCTCGCCCGGCTGTTTGACCCTGTGACCACCGGCACCCCCTATTTCAAGGCGCGTGCCGTGCCGTGCGAGATGTGTGATGACATCCCTTGCGTGGTGGCCTGCCCGAGCGGGGCGCTGGATCAGCAGATGACCGACATCGATCAGGCGCGGATGGGAGTGGCAGTGCTCATCGATCACGAGACCTGCCTCAACTATCTGGGTCTGCGCTGCGATGTCTGTTATCGGGTCTGCCCGCTGATTGACAAGGCGATCACCCTGGAGTTGCAACATAACCAGCGCACCGGTAAGCACGCCATGTTCCTGCCCACGGTGCACAGCGATATCTGCACCGGTTGTGGCAAGTGCGAGCACGCCTGCGTGTTGGAGGAAGCTGCCATCAAGGTGGTGCCACGCCAGCTCGCCAAGGGGGAGCTGGGTCATCACTATCGACTCGGTTGGGAAGAGAAGACCAAAGCGGGGAACAAGTCGCTCATCGGCGATCGGCTCACCCTGCCGACCCGCAAACCGGAGGGGTTATGAGTCGTTATCCGGGGGAAGAGGCTCGCATCAAGCTGGGGTGGTGGCGTTCCCACCGTTTCCTGTTGCTGCGTCGCCTCAGCCAATTCAGCGTACTCGGGCTGTTCTTGCTGGGGCCGCTGGCGGGTATCTGGATCCTCAAGGGCAACCTCTCCAGCTCGCTGTTGCTGGAGACGGTGCCGCTGACCGATCCCCTCACGCTGTTGCAGTCGCTGGCGGCGGGTCACTGGCCCATCACCACTCTCTGGCTGGGGGCTGCCATCGTGCTGATCGGTTACTGGCTGGTCGGGGGGCGGGTGTTCTGCTCCTGGGTCTGTCCGGTCAACCTCATCACGGATGCTGCAGCCTGGCTCAGGGGGCGACTTGGCCTCAAGGGCAATGGCCAGTTCAGCCGTGCGACCCGCTACTGGCTGCTGGCCATGGTGCTGGTGGTGCCAGCGGTGGTCGGGGTGATGGCGTGGGAGCTGGTCAATCCGGTGTCGCTCGCCATGCGTGGTCTGCTGTTTGGCATGGGGGCGGGCTGGGCCCTGCTGGTGGCGCTGTTCCTGTTCGATCTTTTCGTGGTTGAGCGGGGCTGGTGTGGTCATCTCTGTCCGGTGGGGGCCTTCTATGCCCTGGTCAACCGGGTCGGATTTATCAAGATTTCTGCCAAGGGGCGCGAGCGGTGCAACAACTGCATGGATTGTTATGCGGTCTGCCCGGAGCGTCCCATTCTGCGCGGGCCTGTTCACGGTGCCAAGCGCGGTCACGGGCCCTTGATTGCGGCTCAGGAGTGTACCAACTGTGGCCGCTGCATCGATGTCTGCGCGGAACAAGTTTTTGAAATCACTGTAGGTTTTGCCGTCAAGGCAGAAAAAACGTCGGAGAACAAATAATGAAAAAGCTGATTGGAGCAATGCTGGCCTGCCTGATGGCGGGATCCTTGATGGCAGCGGCACCCGAGATCACCAATAGTACCGGTGGCCTCAAGTCCGAGCGTGGTGCCACCGATCTGGTGACCGAAGACACCGCTGCACCGCTGAAAAATTTCCGCAAGGATGGCGCGCCCTATGATCGCCAGTACATGCATCAGCCGCCGCTGATCCCCCACGACATTCGCAACTACGAGGTGGATACCAAGGTCAACAAGTGCCTGGCCTGCCACAGCTTCAAGAATGCCAGCGCCATGAAGGCACCCAAGATCAGCCCGACTCACTTCGAGACCCGCGACGGCATGACCCTGGGTGAAGTGTCGCCGCGTCGCTACTTCTGTCTGCAGTGCCATGTGCCGCAAGCGGATGCCAAGCCGCTGGTGGAAAATACCTTTAAACCGGTTGAAGCGCTGAACTGAGGAGCCTATCGATGAAATTACCCGGCTTTATCCAGCGTCTGTGGACCACCTTCAAGTCTCCGTCGAAGGCGGCCCTCTGGGTGTTGCTGCTGATGGGCTTCTTCGGCGGCGTGATTTTCTGGGGCGGCTTCAACACCGCCATGGAAGCGTCCAACACCGAAGCCTTCTGCACCAGCTGTCACGAGATGAAGGACAACGTGTTCGAGGAGTACCGCGACACCATCCACTACGCTAACCGCTCCGGCGTGCGGGCCAGCTGCCCGGATTGCCACGTGCCGCACGAGTGGACCTACAAGATCATCCGCAAGGTGCAGGCTTCCAAGGAGCTGTGGGGCATGATCACCGGCAAGGTGGATACCCGCGAGAAGTTCGAGTCGCACCGGCGCGAGATGGCAGAACGGGAGTGGCAGCGGATGAAAGAGACCGATTCGCGCGAGTGCCGTAACTGCCACAACTTCGAGTACATGGACTTCTCCCTGCAGGGGCAGCGTGCCGCCAAGATGCACTCGGCCAACCTCGGCAAGGAGGGGCAGGGCACCTGCATCGACTGTCACAAGGGGATTGCTCACCAGCTGCCCGACATGACCGGGGTGAAAGGTTTCTGATCCTGCAACGACAGGCCGGGTTTCCCCGGCCTGCGTTTTGTTCATATCTGGGACAAGCATCAGATTTGTGTGTCTTTTAAATCCCATATCTCGTGAAACCTTTGATAGAATCAGCCCGCCGTCACACGCTTGAGCAAGTTGGTCACTCCTGTCTGCGTCAGTTTTTGCGCCCTGACAGCTGGCCTCTCATACCCCTTATCTTCCTGCCTCGTTGACGGCCCATAGCCACAAGGAGCTGCCCGATGGGACAGAAAAACAACGCATTTATTCCCCTCAAGATCGCCGTGCTGACGGTCTCCGACAGCCGCACCGCCGCCGATGACAGCTCGGGTGACTATCTGGTCTCGGCCCTCACTGATGCGGGCCATCAACTGGCCGATCGGGCGCTCTGCCCGGACAACCTGTTTCGTATCCGCGCGCGGGTGAGCGAGTGGATCGCCGATGAAGGGGTGCAGGTGGTGCTGATCAATGGCGGCACCGGCTTCAACGAACAGAACCGGGTACCGGAAGCGGTCGGTGTGCTGTTCGAGCGTACCGTACAGGGCTTTGGCGAGATGTTCCGTCAGCTCTCTTTTGCCGAGATTAAAGGCTCCGCCATGCAGAGCCGTGCGCTGGCGGGACTCGCCAATCGCACCCTGATCTGCTGCCTGCCGGGCTCCACCGGCGCCTGCCAGCTGGGCTGGGAGCAACTGATCCGCGATCAGCTCGATGCCCGCACCAAGCCGTGCAACTTTGTCTCCCACCTCTGAGAGCAAACGATGAACCAGACCGATCCCAAGCAGACCCAGCCTAACCTGACGCATTTGAACCAGAGCGGCGAAGCCCATATGGTGGATGTGACCGACAAGCAGGTGACCGAGCGCGAAGCCCGTGCCGAGGCGTTTGTTGCCATGGCCCCAGAGACGCTGGCGCTGATCCTGAGCGGCCAGCATCACAAGGGTGACGTGTTCGCCACCGCCCGCATCGCCGGCATTATGGCAGCCAAGAAGACCTCCGATCTTATCCCCCTCTGCCATCCGCTGGCATTGACTAGGGTCGAGGTGGAGATAGTGCCGTTACCTGAGCAAAACAGGGTTCATATCCGCACTCTCTGCAAACTCTCCGGCAAGACAGGGGTGGAGATGGAGGCGCTGACGGCGGCATCGGTAGCAGCGCTGACCATCTACGACATGTGCAAGGCGGTACAAAAGGACATGGTGATCGAGCAGGTGCGACTGGTAGAGAAAAAGGGCGGCAAGTCCGGCCATTTTCAGTTGGGGTCAACGAGCGGGGAGCAAGCATGATCAAGGTACTGTTTTTTGCGCAAGTAAGAGAGCTGGTAGCGTGTGACGAGCTGAGCCTGCCCTGCGACTACGCTACAGCCGAAGCACTGCGTGCGGCGCTCTGTGAGCGTGGCGACAAGTGGGAACTCGCCCTCGAGGCGGGCAAACTGCTGGTCGCGGTCAACCAGACGCTGGTGCCCCTCGACACGCCCCTCAATGATGGCGATGAAGTGGCCTTTTTCCCGCCGGTGACCGGAGGCTGACGATGAGCGACGCAACCATCACCGATCGCATTCTGGTGCAGCGGGCCGATTTCTCGCTGGCGGACGAATATGCCCGCCTCGCCACCCGCGCTGACAGTGGCGCCATTGTCACTTTCGTTGGCAAGGTGCGCGACTTCAATCAGGGGGAGGAGGTGAAGGGGCTGGCCCTCGAACACTACCCCGGCATGACCGAGAAGGCGCTGGCCGATATCGTGCAAGAGGCCCGTCGCCGCTGGCCGCTGCAGGAGTGCACCCTGATCCACCGCATCGGCGAGCTGTGGCTTGGCGATCAAATCGTGCTGGTGGCGGTGAGCAGTGCCCACCGTGACGCCGCCTTTGACGCCTGTCACTTCATCATGGATTTCTTGAAAACCCGGGCGCCGTTCTGGAAAAAAGAGCTGACCGCCGAGGGTGTGCAACGCTGGGTCGAGGCCAAGGAGAGCGACAACGCCGCCGCCGCCCGCTGGCAAGCCTGACCTGTTCATCACGAGGGGCGCAGGTTCAACGGGAACCACGGCCCCGTTTAGGGGCGCGGATGTGCGGGCCCCATCAGGAGAAAGGGAATGAAACCGCTGTTATCTGTTGTCATCGCCGGCATTTGCGCCGCCACCTTGCATACCGGTGCCGTGCAGGCCGATGAAGTGAAGGTGGCCGTGGCCGCCAACTTCAAGGGCACTATCGAGCGTATCGGCAAGGAGTTCACCGCCAAGACCGGCCATACCCTGGCCATCTCGTCTGCCGCCACCGGGGTGCTCTACACCCAGATCAGTCACGGCGCACCATTCGATCTCTTCCTCTCCGCCGATGTGGCGACCCCCGAGAAGCTGGAAAAAGAGGGCAAGGGGAGCGATCGCTTCACCTACGCCATCGGTCAGCTCGGGTTGTGGAAGAAGGGGGGCCCGGCCCCTGATGAAGCGACGTTGCGCAGCTGGAAAGGCAACCTCGCCATCGCCAATGCTCGCACAGCCCCTTACGGCGCTGCCGCTATGGCGACCCTCGATCATCTCAAGATCGATCCCAAGCAGTATCGGCTGCTGACCGGCGCCAACATCGGCCAGACCTGGCAATTTGTCGACACCGGCAATGCCGAGCTGGGCTTTGTCGCCTGGGCCAATCTGGTGGAAGCGGGCAAGACCGGCGAAGCTTGGGCTGTGCCTGCCGACTTCTATCCCCCCATCGAGCAGCAGGGGCTGGTATTGAAGAAAGGCGCTGCGGTCGAGGCGCTGGTCGCCTGGCTCAAGGGGCCGGGTCAGGCGCAGATCAAGGCTGCGGGCTATGCCCTGCCCCGATAAGGGGATGGGCCGGATGCGATACCCTGAGTGGTCGGCCTTCGGGTCGGCCACTCTTTGCAATGGGGATGTAGTGCATGTCGTTAGGGGCATTTATCAACCGGGAGGTCGGCAATGAGTGAAGGGGATCTGCTGGCGGTCTGGCTCACCCTGAAGCTCGCGGCCTGTACCACCGCGATTTTGCTGTTGCTGGCGCCGCCGCTGGCATGGTGGCTGTCGCGCAGTCAGAACCGACTGCGGCCGTTGGTGGAGGCGCTGGTGGCGCTGCCGTTGGTGCTGCCCCCCACTGTGCTGGGGTTTTACCTGCTACTCGCCTTCTCGCCCGAATATGGTTTCGGTGCCTGGTGGCGCGACACCTTTGGCGCCCCCCTTGCCTTCAGCTTTCTCGGCCTGCTGTTCGCCTCCATTCTCTATTCACTGCCGTTTGTGGTGCAGCCGCTCACCTCCGCCTTCGTCAACATGGGCAACAAGGAGCTGGAAGCCGCTGCGACCCTGGGGCTCGGCCCGCTGGAGCGCTTCTTCCACATTATTTTGCCGATGACCCTGCCCAGCTTCGTGATGGCGGCGGCCCTCGGCTTTGCCCATACCCTTGGGGAGTTCGGCGTGGTGCTGATGATTGGCGGCAATATTCCGGGCGAGACCCAGGTGCTCTCCATCGCCCTGTTTGATCATGTGGAAGCGATGGATTACCGGAACGCCCATATTCTGGCAGGCGGCCTGATGGCCTTCTCGCTGGTGATGCTGGTGCTGGTCTATGGTGTGCTGCAACGCAGACAGCGGAGAGTGTTTGGATGAACCAGCCAGCTACTATGCCGCTAGGTAATGCTCTGCACCGCCATGCCCTGAACCTCCATGTCCGGCGCGAGTTTGGCCCCTTTACCCTCGATTGCGCACTGACCCTTGAACTGGGGGGGATCCTCGGTCTGTTTGGCCCCTCCGGCTGCGGCAAGAGTACCCTGCTGCGCATCATTGCAGGGCTCGATCGCCAAAGCGGGGATCGCTTGTTGTGGCGCGGGCGGGAGAGCGCCGCGCTGTTGCCCGAAGCGCGCCGGTTCGGACTGGTGTTTCAGGACTCGCGCCTCTTCCCCCATCTGACGGTGCTCGGCAATTTGCAATTGGCGGCCCGCAAGGGGCGAGGGCGCTGGCAGCCCGAGACGCTGGCGGCGCGACTCGGCTTTGCCGAGCTGCTGGGGCAGCCTGCCCATGCCCTCTCTGGTGGTCAACGCCAGCGGGTGGCGCTGGGGCGGGCGCTGCTGGCCGAGCCCGACCTGCTGCTGCTCGATGAGCCATTTTCTGCGCTCGATCGGCGCAGCCGCATCCATCAGGCCCATGTGCTCAAGGGGTTGCAGCAGGAGAGCGGTATCCCGATGATCTTCGTCAGCCACGCCATGGAGGAGGTGAGCCTGCTCTGCGATCAGCTGGTGCTGCTCGAAGGTGGCAGGGTCGAGGCGCAAGGCAGGCCGAGCGAGATCTTCGCCCGCACCGATCTCTCGCTCGCCAGCCGTGACGATGCCGGGGTGATGCTGGATGCCACCTTGGCCCACTACGATGACGATGAACAGATGGCGACCCTGCAACTCGGCGAGCAGCGACTGCGGGTCACCATGACCCATGTGCCGGACGAGAGCGGCCCCTTGCAGATCAAGGTGGCGGGGCGGGATGTGGTGATCGCCACCGCTCCCATCGAGCACTCCAGTCTCTCCAACTGTCTCGTCACCCGTCTGCTGTCTGTGCGCGAGGTGCGCCCCGGCCAGACCCTGTTGCAGTTGGCGCTGGGTGAGCAGATACTGCTGGCCCGGATCACCAGCCGCTCTGCCAGGCGGCTGGTGTTGGCGCCGGAGCAGCAGATCTACGCTTATATCAAGGCGGTGAGTCTGGTCAGCGAAGGCTGATTGGGCGGCGCGCTGATAACGTGGCAGGATGGCCACGGGCAACATAACAACAAGAGATGGTTCAGGTGATAAGTCGAGAGGCAATACACTGATGCGCCGCAATCAGGTGATGAAATTCAACGGTCTTGCCCTGCGCAGTGCGGGGGAGGGCCCCTTGCTGTTGCTGCTGCACGGGCTGGGCTCCTCCATCCTCGACTGGCAGGCGCAGATCGAACGGTTTTCCGAACACTACCGGGTGGTGGCGCTGGACCTGCGTGGCCACGGCCAGAGCATGCAGGAGGGGCCGTTCGACGTATCAACCCTGGCGGCCGATGTGGTGAGCTGGCTTGATGCTCAGCCCGAGCCCGCCTGGGTGGTGGGATTGTCGCTGGGGGCCATGGTGGCGCTGGAGCTGGCGCTGCAACTGCCCCACAAGGTGCAGGGGCTGGTGCTGGTCAACGGCTTTAGCGAGTTTCTGCTGGAAACACCCAAAGAGCAGGAGCGTTATGCCCAGCGCCTCAAGTGGCTGCGCTGGTTTGGCATGCGCCCGCTCGCCTGGTGGCTGGGGCGCGAGCTTTTCCCGGGCCCGGATCTGGCGCAGGTGCGCCACACCTTCCGGCTGCGGTTCGTGCGCAATAAAAAGAAAACCTACAAGGCACTGCTGGAGGCGCTCCCCGGCTGGTCGGTGCGCGCCCGGCTTGGCACCATCTGGCAGCCGGTGGCCATCATCTCCACCAGTCATGACTACCTGCCGCTGGCCAAACGGGTGGAGCAGTTTGCCGCCCTGCCCAACGCCACCATCCATACCCCCAATGGCCACCACGCCTGGCCGGCGGAAGATCCCTCGGGGTTCAACCACCTGCTGCAGCGGATCCTCTCCACCCACTGAACGTGGGTCCGGGATACAAAAAAGCCGAACCACAGGGTTCGGCTTTTTTGTGGGTATCACTCGGGTTCAAGGATGGGAGCAGACCGGGCAGTCGGGGCGCTTGGGCAGCTTCATCTCGCGGAAGGTGCCGCTTAGGCCATCGATCATCAGCAGGCGGCCGCTGTAGCTCTTTCCCATGCCGGCCAAGAGCTTGATGGCTTCCAGTGCCTGCAGGCTGCCCACCAGACCCACCACGGGGGCGAGTACCCCCGCCTCGACGCAGGTGAGGGCCTGCTCGCCAAACAGGGCGCTGAGGCAGGCGTAGCAGGGCTCATCTTCCTGCCAGGTGAAGCTGCAGAGCTGGCCCTCCAGCCGGATGGCGGCGCCGCTGACCAGCGGCACGCCGTGCTGGCGGGCCTTTTGGTTGAGCAGATTGCGAATGGCCAGATTGTCGGTGCAATCGAGTACCAGCTGATGTTGGGGCAACAGGACATCGAGCAGCGCCTCATCGGCCACGGCGGCGTGGGTCTCCACCGCTAGCCAGGGGTTGAGGGCGCGCAGCGAGCGGGCGGCAGAGTCCACCTTGTGGTGGCCAATGCGCTCATCGTTGTGCAGCACCTGACGCTGCAGGTTGGAGAGCTCCACCTTGTCGAAATCGACCAGGGTGAGCTGGCCAACCCCGGCCACCGCCAGATACTGGCTGGCGGCGCAGCCAAGGCCACCGGCGCCGATCACCAGCACCCTGGCCTGCTTGAGCGCCTCCTGCCCCTCGAAGTCGAAGGATTTGAGGATGATCTGGCGGTTGTAGCGCAGCAGTTCGGCGTCGCTCAGGATCTCGCTCACAGCAGTAATCCCCCGAACGGTTCGACGGTCACCGTCTCGCCTGCGGCGACGCGGCCCCGTTCCCGTTCAAGAACGATGTAGCAGTTGGCCCGCGACAGGGAGCTGAACACGGCGGAGTCCTGCGAGCCGGTGCTGCGTACCTCGAGGCCGTTTGGCCCCTGGCTCAGAATGCCACGTTGGAAGTCGAGTCGGCCCAGGCTCTTTTTGAGTGGCTCGGCGGCAGTGGCTTGCAGCTGGAGCGGGCGCTCGAAGCGTTGGCCCGCCAGCTTGGCCAGCGCCGGTTGCACCAGCTGATCGAAGGTAACCATGGCGGAGACCGGGTTGCCCGGCAGGCCGAAGAACCAGGCGCGGGGCAGGCGACCGAAGGCAAACGGCTTGCCCGGTTTGATGGCGAGCTTCCAGAAGCCAATCTCGCCGAGCTCGTCCAGCAGTTGTTTGGTGAAGTCCGCTTCCCCCACCGAGACGCCGCCGGTGGTGATCAGCACATCGGCCTCTTCATCGGCGCGGATAAAGGCGGCGCGCAGTTGGGCGGGATCGTCGGGAATAATGCCAAGGTCGAGGCAGTCGCAGCCCATGCGTGCCAGCATGGCCCGCACGCCGTAGCGGTTGGAGTCATAGATATCGCCGTGGGCAAGCGGGGTGCCGACCGGTTTGAGCTCGTCGCCGGTGCTGAAGATGGCCACCTTCAGTGGGCGGCGCACCGCGACGGTGGCCACGCCAAGGGAGGCCAGCAGTGGCATCTCTCTTGGAGTGAGGCGAGTACCAGCTGGCAGCACGCAGGCGCCCTTGCCGATATCGCTGCCGGCGCGGCGGATGTTCTGGCCCGGTTCGGGTTGCGCCAGAAAAGTGATCCGATCGCCATCGGCCTGCGTTTCTTCCTGCATAACCACAGCATCTGTGCCGGCCGGTACCGGGGCGCCGGTCATGATCCGCACGCAGTGGCCAGCGGGCCACTCGCCCTGATAGGGCTGACCGGCAAATGCCTTGCCTGCCATGATGAGCGGGGTGCCGCTGGCGAGATCCGCAAGGCGCACGGCGTAACCATCCATGGCGGAGTTGTCGAAGGGGGGCACGGCGAGGGGGGAGGCGATATCGCTGGCAAGTACCCGGCCAAGGGCCTCTGGCAGGGGCAGCTGCTCGCTGTCGCAGCAGCAGGCGAGTTGTTCCAGCATCCCTTGCAGGGCATCGCTTAAGGGGAGTAGTCCGCTGGTATCAAATCCCATCGTCATGACCTCTTTTATGATTGAAGGCGGGATTATCACAAAATTCCCCGGGGATGGGCAGGTTATCTCAAGGGAATCTCGAGGTAATAGGCGCTGAAACGGGGTGAGATGGCCATAAAGTATGAGGTGACGCACAAGTTGACTTGAATCTTGGCGGCAATGGCCGTTTACTATGCCGCCATAACAGATGGCCGTCACATCCCGTGTGGCTACCATTACAGCGATGCCGTCGGCCCTGTGCGCCGCCATAACATAAGGGGTTGCTCCTTGAGCGGCCCTCACAGTCCCTGAGCGTGGGAGAGAAGATAATGACAACCTTAAGTCCGGAAGCCTTGCTGGTCAGGGCTGCCCTCGAAGCCCAAGGACTGGAAACCCCCTTGGTCGCCAACGAGCTGAACAGCCAGCAGAAGCGGGAGAAGATCGAAGGCCATATGCGCTCCATCATGGAGACGCTGGGGCTCGATCTGGCCGATGACAGCTTGGCCGAGACGCCGCACCGCATCGCCAAGATGTACGTCAACGAGATCTTCTCCGGCCTCGATTACTCCACCTTCCCCAAGGTGACGGTGATCGAGAACAAGATGCAGGTGGACGAGATGATCATGGTGCGGGACATCAGCCTCACCAGTACCTGCGAGCACCACTTCGTCACCATCGACGGGCTGGCCCATGTGGCCTATATCCCTCGCGGCAAGGTGATTGGCCTGTCGAAGATCAACCGCATCGTGCAGTTCTTTGCCCGCCGTCCCCAGGTGCAGGAGCGGCTGACCCAGCAGATCTTGCTGGCGCTGCAGACCCTGCTTGGCACCAAAGACGTGGCCATCAACATCAGGGCGACCCACTACTGCGTCAAGGCACGCGGGGTGATGGATTCGACTTCTTACACCACTACCACCTCCCTCGGTGGGGTGTTCAAGACCCAGCCCGATACCCGTGCCGAGTTTCTCGGTGGCCTGCGCGGATAAAATAGCGGTTATTTTGTAACCGCACTCATGAATAAACGAGACGCCAGCAGCCATTGCTGGCGTTTTTCATTGGCCGTGGATGAGAGCGGCGGCCTGCAACGGCTGGGCCCGCGCGGCTTGCACTATGTAAACGTTATGCATTTTTTCGATTTATTCATCTGAGCGGTATATTTAATCGGGCACGAAAAATCCCTCGCTTTCACCTTACAAAAAGTAACCAGGCAGACTCTTTCCGAACCGCCACAATCCGGTTACTCTAGCGCCCCCTCACGGCTCTCGCTGCCGCTCATGGAATTCAGAGATATTCATCAAGGTTGGATGGTGCGCCACTGAACAAGTGGCCAGATAGTTCATGCCAGGAGGGCGTGAACCGGACGAGTGCAACGAATTTAACGACCACCAGGATACGCCATGAATACCAGTTCCATGACCATAGGCAAAAAACTCACCGCCGGCTTTGCCGTGCTCGGTTTGATGGTCGCCTTTATCGGCGGCTTCTCGTTGCTGGAGTTCAGCAACATGAACCGGGCGGCTATCGGTTTTACCGACAGCATCCTGCCCGCAGTCAACCGCACCAATGACATCGGTGACAGCATCAGTGAGCTGCGTCGTTATGAGCTGGCCCTGTTCCTGGTGGCCTCTGATCCCCAGAAGCGTGCCGAGTACCGCACCATGGCCGCCCAACTGGTGGAACGCCTCAAACAGCAGATGATTGACCATGACAAGACCATCTGGGCGCAGGACGTGGAAGAGCGTCGCACCTTCGATATCGTCAAGGGTGACTGGGCAAGCTACCTGGCCCTGCACCAGCAGGTTAAGCAGTTGCAGGATAGCGGCCTGATGAGCGAGGCCCAGACCGTCTTCATGGATCAGGGGATCCCCCTCTACAACAACCTGCACAAGTCGGTGGCGGAGCTGATCCGCATCAACCACGGTTATGCGACCGAGTCGCGCAAGGTCGTGGTTGCCTCCTATGATTCCGCCAAACTGAGCGTCACCATCGCGCTGGTGCTCGGTCTGGTACTGGTGGTGGTGCTCTCCATGGTACTGACCCGCCAGATCCGCGATCCGCTGATCATGCTGGCCCGTCAGGCCCAGCGTATTGCCAATGGCGATCTGGGGCAGGGCGAACTGCAGCAGTGGATCCGCGACAGCCGCTTCAACCGCGACGAACTGGGTCAGCTGGGTTCCGCCATCAACCGGATGCAGGGCTCCCTCTCCGATCTGGTGAGCGAGATCGCCGGTTCCGTGAGCCAGCTCAGCAGCGCAGTGGAGGAGGTGAGCGCCATCTCCAGCCAGTCTGCCAGCGGCATGGCCATCCAGCAGAGCGAAGTCTCCCAGGTGGCGACTGCCATGAACGAGATGCAGTCCACCGTTAACGAAGTGGCACGCAACACCACGGATGCCATGAGCGCCGCCAAGGATGCCTCCCGCACCTCCGCTGCCGGCAGCGAAGTGGTACGCAGCTCCATCGCCAGCATCGAAGAGGTGTCGGTCAAGATTGAACAGGCGGGCACCGTGGTGCAGCAGCTGGAGGCCGACAGCGCCAACATCAGCGTGGTGCTGGATGTGATCCGCGATATTGCCGGTCAGACCAACCTGCTGGCCCTTAACGCCGCCATCGAAGCAGCCCGTGCCGGTGAGCAGGGCCGTGGTTTTGCGGTCGTTGCCGATGAAGTGCGCTCCCTGGCCCAACGTACCCAGGACTCCACCGCCGAGATCAGCAAGATGATCGAGCTGCTGCAGAGCCGCGCCGCCGAAGCGGGCAACGCCATGCAGCTGAGCCGTCACCAGATGCAGGAGAGCGTCGGTCTGGCACGGGATGCCGGTACCAGTATCGACACCATCAATGGTGCTGTGGTGCGCATCACCGACATGAACACCCTGATCGCCACCGCCACCGAAGAGCAGAACGCGGTGACCGAGGAGCTCAACCGCAGCATCGTCAACATTCACAATGCCGCTGACGAGAATGCCCAGGGCGCCCATCAGATTGCCCAGGCGTGTGGCGAACTGAGCAAGCTGGCCAACACCCTGCACCATATGACCCAGCGCTTCACCCTCTAAACCGTGACGCCTGGATAACAGAAGGCCCCGCCAAATTGGCGGGGCCTTGTTGTTTCTGGCGTTGTGGAAGGGCTCAGCTCAGGCCGACTATCTCGCCATTTTCATCGATATCGATATGGCGATAGGCGGGCAGACTGCCTAGCCCCGGCATGGTCATGATGGGGCCCGCCAGCGCATAGATGAACCCGGCACCGGCGCAGAGCTTCACCTCGTCGATGGGCACCTCGAAATCGGTCGGCACTCCCTTGAGAGCGGGATCGTGGCTGATGGAGAGCGGCGTCTTGGCCACGCAGATGGGCAAGTGGTCCCACCCCTCGGCGGAGAGTTGCGCCAGCTGCTGGCGGGCTCTGTCGGAGAGCTGCACCCCGCGACCACCGTAACCGCACTCAACCAGGGTCGCCAGCTTGGCGTCGAGGCTCATCTCGTCGGGGTAGAGCAGCGTCAGCTTGCCGGGCTGCTCACAGGCGGCGACCACGGCGCGGGCCAGCTCGCTGGCGCCTGCTCCACCCTGGGTGAAGGCGTTGGAGATAGCCGCGCCACAGGCACCGGCTTGCTGTGCTTCATGGGCCAGCAGCGCCAGTTCGGCCTCGCTGTCGGTGGGGAAGCGGTTGATGGCGACCACCACCGGCACCCCGTAGCGACGGGCGTTCCGGATATGCCAGGCGAGGTTGGCGCAGCCCTGCTTGAGGGTCGGCAGATCCTCCCCCTGCAGGCTCGCCGGCAGCGGTTGGCCCGGGCGGATATCGAGCAGGCCGCTGTTGGCCTTGAGGCCGCGCACTGTGGCCACCAGTACCACGCAGGCGGGGCTAATGCCTGATTGGCGGCTCTTGATGTTGAAGAACTTCTCCAGCCCCATGTCGGAGCCAAAACCCGCTTCGGTCACTACATAGTCGGTCAGGCCAAGGGCGATGCGATCGGCGATCACCGAGGAGTTGCCGTGGGCGATGTTGGCAAAGGGACCCGCATGCACCAGCACCGGCGTCTGCTCGGTGGTCTGCATCAGGGTCGGTTGCAGCGCGTCTTTCAGCAGCACCGTCATGGCGCCCGCCACTTCCAGTTGTTCGGCGGTGACGGGCTTGCCGTGAATATCGCGGGCCAGCTGGATGCGGCCGATGCGCTGGCGCAGGTCTTTAAGATCGCTTGCCAGCGCCAGAATGGCCATCAGCTCGGAGGCGGCGGTGATGACGAAGCGATCGCTGCGTTCCACACCATCGGCAGCGCCCCCCTGACCTATGGTGAGGTGGCGCAGGGCGCGGTCATTCATGTCGAGGGTACGCGGCCAGAGGATGTTATCGGCATCGATATCAAGCCGCTGCAGGCCGGTTTTGGCGGTGAACTCGGCACCCAGTTTCTGTTCGTGGAACAGGCGGGCATCGAGGGCCGCCGCCGCCAGATTGTGGGCCGCCGTCAGGGCGTGAAAATCGCCGGTGAGGTGAAGGTTCATCTCCTCCATCGGTACCACCTGAGCGTGGCCGCCACCGGCTGCCCCCCCCTTGACCCCGAATACCGGCCCGAGGCTCGGCTGGCGGATGGTGGCGATGCTGGGCTGGCCGATATGGTTGAGCCCCATGGAGAGGCCAAGGGTGGTCACCGTCTTCCCTTCACCGAGCGGGGTGGGGGTGATGGCGCTCACCAGTACCAGCTTGCCGCTCTGTTCGGGCTGAGACTTGAGCAGGTCGAGGCTGAGCTTGCCTTTGTAGTGGCCATGGGGGCTGAGCAGGTGCTGGGGGATGGCGAGGCGTTCGGCCAGCGCGTGAATGGAGAGACGGGGGGACTGGCGGGAGATCTCGATATCGCTTAGCATCAGCACCTCGTTGGCATATCGGGGTAAAATATGCGGCGCAGTCTAGTGGAATATAACGGGTAATCCAATGACGAAAACGATTTTATTTGGTGATGGTGAGGTTCGTCAGAATCCTGTTCTGCTGGATCTCAACGAACTCTATCATCCCCCCAAGCAGCCGATGACGGCGCTGGGGATTGTCAGTGCGCTGGTGCCGCTGTTCGGTTTCGGCTGGCAGGCGATGACTCAGGACCCGGAAACCCAGCTGCGCCACGAGATCCGCAAACGGGTCAACAAGCACAAGACCGACGAGGCAAACCTCATCCTGATCCTGCAGTTGGCCGCCATGTTTGACTGTACCGAGCTGGAGGTGGCGCTCCCCTATGCCCTCAGTGAGCCGCAGTTGTCGGTGATCCGCACCCGTCTGCCGCGCTGGCAGTTAAGCCTCGAGCAGGAGCGTCTGCTGGCGAAGCTGGTTCCGGCCGCGGCCCCTGGCCAGCGCTAGGTTGCAAGCCGGGCCAGCAGGCCGGACATTCAGGCCGTACTCTCTGCTCTGGTAATCAGGTCGGCGTATCCCACTGTTGCGGGGCGAGATAGCGCTCCTGTACGAACTCGATAAAGCAGCGCACCTTGGCTGAAACGAAGCGGCGGTGCGGATAGACCGCATAGAGCCCCACCTCCCCCTTATCCCACTCCGGCAGCAGGCTCACCAGTTGCCCTGCCCGCAGCGCCTCCCCCACGATAAAGGTGGGCTGCAATATGATGCCCTGATCATCACAAGCGGCGCGGGTCAGCGCCACCCCGTTGTTGGCCCGCAGCGGCCCCTGCGGCCGGATGTTCTGCGCCTCGCTCCCCTGTTTGAAGTGCCACTCCGGCTGGGTCAGGGTATAGACCAGACAGTCGTGCTGCTTGAGATCCTCCGGGCTCTGTGGCGTCCCCTTGTGAGCCAGATAGGCGGGGCTGGCACAGAGTTCCAGTTTGATGGTGGCCAGCTGGCGCGCCACCAGCGAGGAGTCGCTGAGGTGGCCGATGCGCAGCGCCAGATCGAATCCCTCTTCCACCAGTGCCACCCGCCGGTCGCTGTACTCGATATCGAGCTTGAGATCGGGAAAGCGCTGGCGAAACAGCGGCAGGGCGGGGGAGAGGTGCAGATAGCCAAAATCCATCGGCACCGAGAGCTTGAGGGTGCCGTTGGGTTGCTGGTTGTGGTGGGTCAGCTGGCTGTGAGTCTCTTCCAGCTCTGCCAGCAGTGCGAGGGATCGCTGGTAGTAGAACTGGCCCGCCTCGGTGGGATTGACCTGACGGGTGGTGCGCGACAGCAGCCGGGTGGCGAGGGACTCTTCCAGCTGCTGCATCAGTTTGGAGGCCATGGCGACCGAGATGCCGAGCTGGTTGGCGGCCTTGGTAAAGCTCTGGCACTCCACCACCTTGATAAAGGTGCGCATGGCGGCGATCTGGTCCATTTTCCATCCTCAGTAAATAATTAATTTAATAAATCACTGATTATTCATCTTCAGAACGAGGTTAGCATTTTAGCCACTGATGTGAACCCCAAGATGAAGGAACGAACGGATGAAAATGACCAAGGCTCTGCTGGCCTCCTGCCTGTTTATGGCTACCCCTCTGATGGCGGCGGATTACGATGTGGATGCGGCGCACACCACGGTGCAGTTCAAGGTGGGTCACCTGGGCTTCTCCGAGCTGGTGGGTCGCTTCAACACCTTCAGCGGTACCTTCAGCATGGATGACGCCAACCCGGCGGCGGCCAAGGCGAGCTTTGAAGTGGATGCCGCCAGTGTCGATTCCAACCACGAAGCCCGCGACAAGCACCTGCGCAGCCCTGACTTCCTCGACGTGAAACAGTATCCCAAGATGACCTTCGTCAGCTCCGCTTACGAGGGCACCAAGGATAAAGGCGTGCTGAAAGGAACCCTGACCCTGCACGGCGTCTCCAAGGAAGTGGCCTTCGATCTGGTCAAAATTGGCGAAGGCAAGGATCCCTGGGGCGGCTACCGCAGCGGCTTCAACGCCTCCACCACCATCAAGCGCAGTGACTTTGGGGTGAGCTACATGCTGCCCGGCATCCCGGACGAGATGAACATCAACCTGTTTGTCGAAGGCGTGCGCAAGTAATGGGCGCGGAACTTCTGCTGCAAACCCTGGCGGCTCCTCTGGGAGCCGCTTTGCTATCGTGGCGCTGGCCGCGACTGGGGTATCTGTGGGGCGCGCTGGCGCTCTTGCTGGTGGGATCCTTGCTTGGCGGCCTCTATGGCATCCCGGCCAAGGCGTGGCAGTGGCTGCCGCTGACCCTGCTGGTGCCCGCCATTGCGGCTCAGGTGAGCGACCTGCGCGGTTCGCTGCTGCTCTTTGCGGTGTTCAGTGCGCTGGTGTGGTGGCAGGGATTGGCCTCAGTGCTGGCCAGTGAGCCTGTGATCTGGCTGGCGCTGCTGCCCGCCATCCTCTGGTTTGGCTGGAGCACCTTGCGCTGTGACAGCCGCGAGGGGCTCGGGTTTGCTCTCGGCTTTATCTGGCTGGCGCTGGTGATCGGCATCGATGGCAGCCTGCTGATTGCCCAGCTGGCCGGTGCGCTGGCCGCTTTCGCCGGTTTTCGCGCCCTGCTCGCCACCTTTGTTGGCATCAAGGTGGCGCCCGCCGGTCTGGCGCTGGCCCTCGCTTTTGTCCAGATGCTCGCCTGGCAATATGTGGAGGTGCCGCTGGTGGTGTTGCTGCCGGTCTGGCTGCTGCCGCTGCTGGAGTGGATGCTGCGTGACACGCCGTGGCCGCTGCGCTGGGGGGCACTGCTCCTGCTCGCCGCCGCGGGAACCGGACTCAGCCTGTGGTGGGTGTGGCCAGCTGCTTCTTTGTACTGATTTTTGCATGAAAAACAGGCAATTACAGTCATTTTTGCATACCCGCTCATACTCTTGGCAGATAATGATTGAGCCCCCTATGTGTTTCAGATAAAAAGGATTTTCATTTTATTTGGACACACACAGAACCCGGCCGCGCCGGGTTCTGTTTGCCTGCTTTGCGGCACATAAGGAGGCCACAGTTGCGCAGTCAAGGATCTGAGCATCTGTTTTTTCGCCATTTCACCGGACAGGGACGTATCGACGGTCTCTGCATTCTGCTGGTCACTCACCTGCTTCCCGATCGCCCCCGTTTTATCGAAGCGCTTTCCCGGATTGGGCGGATCGGCGCCATTTTGCCCAAACCGAAATCGGTACACGGCCCGACCCTGGAGTGGGTATCCCAACACTATCCGGTGCAGCCCCTCAACCGCCACTGGACCAATGATCCCGACAGTCTCATCCAGCAGATTGCACCGCTGGTGGCCCCCCACGAGCGGCTGCTGATCCTCGATATCGGCGGTTACTTCGCCAGAACCCAGGCGATCTTGAGCGAGTACTTCGGCCCCCGTTTCCTCGGTGTGGTAGAGATGACCGAAAACGGCCATCAGCGCTATGAGCAGGAGGTGCTGGCGACCCCGGTGGTGTCGGTGGCGCGCAGCCCCCTCAAGCAGGCCGAGGATATCCAGATTGGTCTGAGCGTGGTCTACTCCGCCGAGTCGCTGGCGCGCACCCTCAACCGCACCTTCAACGTCTGCGAAGCCGTGCTGTTTGGTTATGGCAAGGTGGGGCGCAGCATCGCCCGCGACCTGCGCTGTCGTAACCTCCATCTCGGACTGGTGGAGACCGATGTGCTGCGACAGGTGGAAGCGCTCTCCCACGGTTTTCGCCTGATCACCAAGGCCGAGGCGTTGAGCCGTGCCGAGCTGGTGATCTGCTCCACCGGCAACGGTTCGCTGGACTTGGCGGATCTGCAGGCGCTGCGCCCCGGCACCATGGTGGCCTCGGTCACTTCGGCCGACGACGAGTTCGCCTTCTCGCTGGCCCAGCTGCCGTGGCCGAGCGAAGAGGTGTGCCCCCATGTGCTGGCCCTCAACCGGCCGGATGGCAGCCAGATCTACCTGCTCAACCGGGGCGAGGCGGTTAACTTCGTCCATGGCGCCGTGATTGGCGAATACGTCTATCTGGTGCTGGCGGAGATCATGGAAGGGATCCGGATGCTGGCGGCAGGCCCCCTTGCTCCCGGCCTGTTCGAGCTGCCAGAATCGGCGATGCGTACCATTGCCCGCCATTGGCTGGCCGATTTTCATGGTGTAGACCAGCATTGATTTGACCAAACCGGGATCGGCCATTGGGCGGCGGTACGCCACTTCCCGCCATTGGCCGCTTTTTTTATGGAGTCACTCATGACCGAGTCTGAAACCCTGATCAGCAAACCCCGCATCGAGATCCGCTACTGCACCCTCTGTCGCTGGATGCTGCGCGCCGCCTGGCTGGCGCAGGAGTTGCTCTCCACCTTCGACAGCGATCTGGGAGAGGTGGCGCTGGTGCCGGCCAGCAAGGGGGAGTTCCGCATTCTGGTGAACGGGGTGCAGGTGTGGGATCGGGTGGTCGATGACGGCTTCCCCGAGGCCAAGGAGATCAAGCAGCGGGTGCGCGATGTTATCGCCCCTGAGCGGGATCTCGGCCACTCGGATCGCAAGGCGGCCGAGTAACGCCAGATGGGCCGAGCGGCTCGAAAAGGTGCTGAGCATTAGAGCGAAAGGAGAGGGAGGCGATGGCCTCTCTCTCCTTTTTTGCATTTGGCTGTTTGCCTGGCTCCAGCTGGGTTATAAGCGCGGCTCGGCCAGATGACTGCCGATATAGCGGGCCCGCTTGTGGGACTTGATGCGGCTCACATCCACCCACACCAGCCCGTCGATGCAGTGGTTGAAGTCGGGGTCGATGCCAAAGTCCATAAACTGCACCCCGCCTGGCTCGCACAGCTCGGAATACTGCTTGTAGAGGGTAGGGATGGCGCAGCCCAGATTGTCGAGGCGGGCCTTGAGTGCTTTGAGATCGGCGCCGTAATCCAACCCCTCGAACAGAGGCCGCGTCTCGGGGTAGGGACGGCGGGAGGGGGCCAGCGCCAGCTCGGGGGCAAAGTGCTGGCGGTAGAAGCTCACCAGCAGATCCTTGGCCGCTGGCGGCAGGCTGCCGGAGAGCGACACCGGGCCAAACAGGTAGCGGTAGCGGGGATAGCGGGCCAGATAGGCACCGATGCCGAACCAGAGATAATCGAGCCCCCGCTTGCCCCAGTAGGCGGGCTGGATAAAGCTGCGGCCAAGCTCGATGGCCTGCTCCAGCCGCGGCAGCAGCTTCTCCTCAAAGCCGAACAGGGTGTGGCTGTAGAGGCCATCCTTCCCCTTGCTGGCCAGCAGCTCCGCCACCGGGGCGAACCGGTAGGCGCCGATGATGTCGAGCCGGGCCGGATCCCAGAGGATCAGGTGGTGATAGTCGTTGTCAAAACCATCGAGATCCCGCCGCTTGCCTGACCCTTCCCCCACCGCGCGAAAGGCGATCTCCCGCAGCCGCCCCAGCTCGCGCAGGATCACCGAGTGGCTCAGTTCGTGGCGGCGGTAGAGGTAGATCCCCTGACCATCCGGGGTGGTGCCGAGCTGTTCGCAGCTTTCGATGGCCTGTTTGAGCTGGCGGCGATCCTCCGGCAGGGCGATGGGGGCCTCGGTCTGCAGCCGTCCCGCCTTGCCCCGGCCAATCCGGTAGAGGTGGCTGCGCACCAGCCGCGCCGCCGTCTTGGCGGGCAGCTCCTGAAAACTGCCGAGCGGAATGCGCGCTCCTATGGTCACCGGCAGGGTCTGCCCCTGCTGGCGAAACAGCTGGCGCACCAGCAACAGGGCGGAAGCGGGCTTGTTGAGCCAGGAGGCGAAATAGAACCAGAGGCTGTTGCGCCCCCCCAGATGGATGGGCACCAGCGGGGTGTGGGTGCGCTGGGCCAGCTTGATAAAGCCCGCCTGCCAGGGGCCATCTTTCACCCCCTTGAGGCCAAGCCGGGAGACTTCGCCAGCGGGGAAGATCACCAGCGCCCCTTCATGGGCGAGGTGTTCGTTCATGGCGAGGATGGCCTGTCGGTCGGTCTTGCCCGCCATGTTGTCCACCGGCAACAGCAAAGGGCGCAGCGGCGCGAGTTGGGCCAGCAGCTGGTTGGCGACGATCTTCACATCGGGGCGAATGCGGCCGAGCAGCTGCAGCAGCGCCAGTCCATCCAGCGAGCCGATGGGGTGGTTGGCGACAAGTATGACCCGGCCGCTGGCGGGAATGTGCTCCAGCTGCGCCTCGCTGACCCGATAGTCGAAATCGAGCAGGGTCAGCGCCTGCTCGACAAAGTCGAGGCCGCGCAGATGCGGGTAGCGGGCGGCAAAGTCGGCAAAGGCCCGTTCGTTGAGCAGCCAGCCCAGCAGCCGCTTGCACAGCGGGGTGAGCAGGGGATAGCCAAGCAGGCGAGGGAAGTGCTGGGTCAGCAGGGTATCGATAGTGAACATCTGGAGGGCTCCGGCGATCCGTTGCCCCCAGCATGGTGTGGCACTGTTCCCGCGACATGTCAGCGGGATGACAGTTTGATGGCAGCGGCGGCCAGTTGCCCTCGTACTGCGCTCTGCGGTTTCCCTTTCCTGATGCGTGATGGCCAGATAGCAAAAGGGGGGGAGCCGGTTAACCGGCTCCCCCCTCGGTGGTCGTGGTAATGATAGCGACCCGATTAACCGCGCCAGGCCGCGGTGAGGCGCACCAGCTCCACCAGGGTGGCGACCGATTTCTCCATGGATTGCAGCGGGATGAACTCGTGCTTGCCGTGGAAGTTGTGGCCACCGGTGAAGAGGTTGGGGCAGGGCAGACCCATAAAGGAGAGGCGGGCGCCATCGGTACCGCCGCGAATGGGCTTGATCTTCGGCACCACGTCGGCGGCTTCCATAGCGGCCTTGGCCAGCTCGACGATATGCATGTGCGGCTCGATCTGGCTGCGCATGTTGCGATAGCTGTCGGTCAGGGTCAGCTCGATGCGCGCCTTGGGATACTCGGCCTGCGTGGCAGCCACCCGGCTTTGCATCTCGGCCTTGCGCGCGGCGAAACGCTCGTCGTCGAAGTCGCGGATGATGTAGTGCAGGGTGCTCTCCTCCACGGTGCCGCTCATCTGGGCCAGATGGAAGAAGCCCTCATACCCGTCGGTGCACTCCGGGGTCTGCTCGGCAGGCATGGCGGCGTGGAAGCGGGCGGCCAGGGTCTGGCTGTTGATCATGCTGCCCTTGGCGGTGCCGGGGTGGACGTTGTTGCCGACAAAGCGCAGGTTGGCGCTGGCGGCGTTGAAGTTTTCATACTCCAGCTCGCCCAGTTCGCCGCCATCCACGGTATAGGCCCACTTGGCCGGGAATCTCTCCAGCGGGAACAGGTTGGCGCCTCGGCCAATCTCTTCGTCCGGTGTAAAGCCGACCCAGATATCGCCGCGCGGGATCTCGGGGTGGGTCTGCAGGTGATCGATGGCGGTGAGGATTTCGGCGATACCAGCCTTGTCGTCAGCGCCGAGCAGGGTAGTGCCGTCGGTGGTGATGAGATCCTGACCCAGATAGTTTTTCAGGAAACGGTAGTCACGGATGGCAAGCACCTCGTCACCCTTGCCAAGGCAGATGTCGCCACCCTGATAGTTTTCGATGATCTGGGGTTTGACCTGCTCCGCCTCGTAGTCAGCGGTGTCCATGTGGGCAATCAGGCCGATGGCGGGGGCGTCCGGCTGGTTGCCCGGCAGGCAGCCGGTGAGGTAGCCGTGCTCATCCAGGGTGACCTGGGTCAGCCCCAGCGCCTTCATCTCTTCTTGCAGGGCACGGGCGAAGATCAGCTGGCCTTCGCTGCTGGGGCAGGCAGGATTGGTCTCATCGGAGCGGGTATGAAAAGTCACGTAACGCAGAAAACGCTCAAGCAGGGTATCCATTAGTCAGCCTCTAACCGATTGTGAGCGGTCATTGTGGCCAATCCGTGCAGGCGACTCATTGCGTCAGCGCAGGTTTTTCCCATTTTTTGACGCAAGGGGAGGGCGGGAAATGTGCGGCGCACAGCGCAACCTCGGGGAGGGAGAGCGCATAAATGTGGCATTTATCGCGATATTTAGGCGCTGGCGGTGGCGGCCAAATTCCCCTCGGCCACCGCACAGCAAGGCATCAGCGCCGTCATGGCGTTTTCACACACTTTTCAAGGGGAAAGCGGGCTGTCGCATAACCTGCGCCATCCCAGAGCCCGCCTGCCCGCCAGCAAGATTTGATCGACTTATTAAAAGGGGATTTTGAACACTATTTTTTATTGTCACCGCCTGCGGTAAGTGTGTACACTCCGCGCCGATCCAAGGGCAACCCTGAAGCAGGCAGAGCCGCCAGAAACCCGACCGATCATACGCCTATAGGGCGAGGCACGCAGAAACGACAGACACTGCTGGGGAATGGTTTCTTTAATACCGGTTAGGCTCCGGTATCAGGGAGAACAACAGACTCTCATCCTTCATTTGACCGAGTGGGCCACCGGCTCATCATCTTCCCTTGTCATGGGCGGTCACTGACGGTGAGGTGGGCTGTGGTTGTTGTCGTCTATCAACACGCATGCGTGCTGGCGCCTTCGCTTCTCTTCCTTGGAACCCTCTCCTTCTGTCGGGATCGCTGCCGAATGATGAACTGACGGCGTGGCTGATGTCGTCTGTCATCAAAGTACCGCGGCGCCCCGTTTAAGGTGGCACCGCATACCGTTGAGCTTGATGTAAAGCCACCAGCCCCACATCAAGACTCGTTACTTCCCCAAGATCCACCAGGCAGCCTCTGGCTTGCCGCGATGTGCAAAGCGTTGGTTAGTGTGGCTGCGTCTCGTGATGGCAGCACCCGCCGCACTCTGCACTAGATGGTCTGGATGTGATTGAGGGTAACGAAGGCGACTTCTGGTCGCTCATTTGCGAGGCATAGCCCATGACTAACTGGTCCAGCAAGGACTCCTTGAAGGTCTACAACGTTCCCTACTGGGGTGCGGGTTTTTTCAATATCAATGACGCCGGTCATGTGACCGTCGCCCCCGACAAATCACGCCCTGACGCGCATATCGTCATCTCTGATGCCATCGAACAGCTGCGTCAGTCCGGGCTGACCACCCCCGTGTTGCTGCGCTTCCCCGACATTCTCAAGAGTCGGGTCGATGCGCTGTTCAACGCCTTCGGTCAGGCCATCGAGAAGTCAGGCTATGAAGGGGACTACCTCTGCGTTTACCCGATCAAGGTAAACCAGCAGCGTCGTGTCATCGAGACCATCAGCCAGTCCTACAGCGACAAGCCCCGGCTTGGCCTGGAAGCTGGTTCCAAACCGGAACTGCTGGCCGTACTGTCCCATCACCATGAGCAAGGCTCGGTGATCGTCTGCAACGGTTACAAAGACCGCGAATATATCCGCCACGCCCTCTTGGGCAACCTGATGGGCCACAAGGTCTACATCGTGGTGGAGAAGCCCTCCGAGCTGGAAATGGTGCTGGACGAGTCAGCTCGTCTCAACATCAAGCCCAACATCGGGGTGCGTGCCAAGCTCGCTTCCACCGGCTCCGGCATGTGGGAATCGAGCGGCGGCTCCATGTCCAAATTTGGTCTCTCCGCCTCCCAGATCCTGGCGCTGATCGAGCGTCTGCGCGGCTTGGGTAAGCTGGATTGCCTGCAACTGCTGCACTTCCATCTGGGTTCCCAGATCGCCAACATCCGCGACATTCAGGGCGGCATCCGCGAGTGCGGCCGTTTCTACGCTGAACTGCGTCGCCTCGGTGCCAACATCGAAGTTGTTGACGTCGGTGGTGGCCTGGGCGTGGACTACGAGGGAACCCGTTCCCAGAGCCACTGCTCCGCCAACTACAGCCTCTCCGAGTACGCCAACAACGTGGTGTGGGGCATCGGCGATGTTTGCCGCGAGTTCGACCTGCCGCACCCGACCATCATCAGCGAGTCTGGCCGTGCCCTGACCGCTCACCACGCCGTGCTGGTGACCAATATCATTGGTGCCGAAGGGGTGGAGATGAACGACATCAGCGCACCGGGCGAAGATGCACCGACCATTCTGCAGAACATGTGGCAAGGCTGGCTGGATCTGCGCAGCGAAGATCCCTCCCTGCTGGAGATCTTCCACGACTCGGTTGCTGATCTGGGCGATGTAAACACCCAGTACACCATGGGTCTGCTCAACCTTGAGCAACGTGCCTGGGCCGAGATGCTGCACCAGAACACCTGTCTGGCGCTCAAAGAGCTGCTCAACCCGGTCAACCGCAACCACCGTGCGCTGGCTGATGAACTGAGTGAAAAGCTGGCAGACAAGTGCTTTGCCAACTTCTCCCTGTTCCAGTCCCTGCCGGATGCCTGGGGTATCGGTCAGGTGTTCCCGGTGATGCCGCTGGCGGGCCTCGAGCGTCCGCTCACCCGTCGCGGTATCCTGATGGATATCACCTGTGACTCCGACGGTCAGGTCGAGCACTACGTCGATGGTCTGGGGGTCGAGAGCACCCTGCCGATGCCGGTCTATGGCGAGAACGAGGAGTGCCACGTCGGCTTCTTCCTGGTCGGCGCCTATCAGGAGATCCTGGGCGACCTGCACAACCTGTTCGGTGACACCCACTGCGCGGAAGTGTGGCTCGATGATGAAGGCAAGATGGACATTCGCAACGTGGTGCGCGGCGACACAGTCGATCAGCTGCTGCGTTACGTTAACATCGACCCGTCAGTGATCCGCGAGAACTATCAGCGGATCGCTTCCCACCCGGCGCTGGACGATGCCACTCGCAAAGCCCTGCTCGACGAGCTGGAGCTGGGCCTGCAAGGCTACGCCTATCTGGAAGACGAATAAGCCTCTGGCTTGTTTGCCCCGTCGATGAAAACAACATGACGGGAATGAAAAAACGGCGCCTGCGGGCGCCGTTTTTGTTGCCGGGGGGCATCCGGCGATATGACGGGGCGCTCGACCCATCTTCATTCGGATAACCTATGGTGGCTCGGGGCATTCGCAGGCCACAGATCTGGCAGATATCTGTCCCTTTCAGCCGCTTCCCTTGATCTGCATCAAGCTTGAACCTCGGTGGTTATTTTACGGTCAGGAGTGATGTTGATGGGATGTAACAAAAGGATGTGCATATGGAACTGAAAAGGGACCCGAGATGCTATACCGACGTCTGTATCGACGGTAAGTGGTATCACTACGACCACTGCAGCACCAACGTCTACATGCTGATGGGGGGCGCCGCGCCGAGCCTTCAGCTCGCTTATGAGCCCAGCAGCGAAGAGGAGCTGATTGAGATGCTCCAGCAGTTGGCCCGCTTCTGAGTCACAAGATTAACGCCTCGCCATATGGCCATCGGGCACGTTGCCACGATGGCCACCACTCTTCATCGCTGCAGCTTATCTCAGCGCGTTTTATTGCCCAATAGCCCCTTGCCAATCTCCAGCATGGCGATGGCCGCGGCGTAGGCGCTATCGGATTTGCCAATCTCGTCCGCTACATAGAGAAAATTGGATTGGTACTTCTCGACGGCCTCTCGCGGGCTGGTTGCGTCAATAAAATCCTCCTCCACCTCGAACCCTTGGGTCAGCAGTGCCGCCTTTTCATGTAGAAAAGTCGGGGATGCCATGTCGATAAAGGTGTATTGCTGCCGATTGGACGCCGGAACGGTAAAAAACTGGTATCTGGCCATGGGTAACTCCTCGCTTGAAGCGGGTAATAGATGACATGACGCTGGTTTTAATCTGTGGCTCGCAGGCGGCTTGGTTTCCCTCGACATCGCAGACAGTGCGTGTCGGGAATGCCGCATTTCGTTTTCGTTCGAGACTACTTTGTTGGCCTCTGTCCGGCAAGTGGGGCGCAGGGATTTTCTGGATGATCCGTGCAACTGAGGCGTTGTGGGCAGGCGTGAGGTCGGGGTAATGCCGGGCTCATATTGAGCCCGGCTTGTCAGCGTTCTGTCACAGCACGAAGCTCTGCACCATGGCGCGCAGCTGTTCGGTGAGCTGGTGGATCTGGCGGGCGGCATCGCGAGCGGCGTTGGCCACTTGCAACGCCTCGTCGCTGCCATCCGAGATGCGCACCACGTTGCGTTCGATCTCGTTGACCACGGCGCCCTGCTGCTCGATGGCGCTGGCGATGATGGCATTGGTATCGACCATCCGATCCACCTTCTCGGTGATGGCGCCAAAGGCCTGTTGCGCCTCCTGCGCCAGACCGACCCCCTCCTGCGCTTCATGGCTGGCCGCCGACATTGCGGTGACCGAGGCGCGAGCGCCGGATTGCAGCTGTTCAATCATCTGCTGGATCTCGACGGTGGCGCCCTGGGTGCGGTTGGCCAGGGATCGCACCTCGTCGGCCACCACCGCAAAGCCGCGTCCCTGTTCACCGGCCCGAGCCGCTTCGATGGCGGCGTTGAGGGCCAGCAGATTGGTCTGTTCGGCGATGCCACGGATCACGCTGATGACGCCGCCAATCTGGCTGCACTGCTGCTCCAGCTGGCCGATGGTCTCGGCGGTGCGCAGCACTTCGCGGTTGATATGGTCGATGGCCTTGATGGTGCGCTCCACCACATCCTCGCCCTGACCGACCACGTTCTGTGCCTCCTGCGTCATGCGAGCGGCTTGCAGGGCGTTGCCCGCCATGTCTTGTGAGGTGGCGGCCAGCTCTTTGATGGCGGTGGCGACCTGATGGGTCTCCCCTTGCTGATCGGCAATCACCTCCTGCGAGCGGCAGGTGCGCGCTTCGATCTCGGTGGCGCTCTCCACCACGGTGACGCCATTTTCCCGCACCCGCAGCATCAGGGTGCGCAGGGTCTCCAGGGTCACGTTGTAATCCCGGCTGATGGCCGCCAGCTCGTCCTGACCGACGATTTCGATATGCTGGCTGAGATCCTGGGCGTTGACCCGGGCAGCAATATCACGCACCCGCGCCACGGTTTCGCGCAGGGAGAGATAGGCGCCGATCATCAGGTAGAGGTAGAGCAGCAAGCTGGCGGTCAGCGGCGCGGTGACCCACCAGAAGTGGCGTTGGTTGGCGGCCAGCCGCTGACGCAGATCGGCCTCCAGCCGCTGGCGTACGTGGCCTGCCAGCGCGGTGATGGCCTCGTCCATCTTATCCCCCAGTGCCTGCACCTCCTTGGTAGAGAGCTGCACCAGCTGATCCTTCATCATCTTGTTTTCCATGGTCTCGACCCCCTGACGCACCAGCTGCATCAGGGCATCGGTCTGCTGACCCAGCTCGGCGCGGTAGGCCGGTTCGATCTGGTAAAGCAGGGTCAGATCGGCCTCCAGCTCCTGCAGGGTGGCGCTGATAAGGTCGAGACGAAAACGCAGGCCGCTGTAGCCCTCAGCCTGAAACAGGCCGAAGTCGGCTATGGTGGCGGCGCGATCCCGCACCTGGGCCAGCAGGTCGCGCAGTTGCGGCAACCGCTCGCTGGTGAGGATCACCATGTAGTAGGTACCGAGCGCCGGATCCTGGATCAGGCTGCTGCTGGCTGTGATGTGCTTGTAGAGGTGGCGCACCTCGGTCAGCAGCTTGTCGTGGCGCAGGTTGCTCTGTTCCACTTCCAGCTTGCCCGCTTCACTCTGCAAGGCGGCCCAGCCCTGCTGGATCACCTCAAAGGAGGGATTGTTCTGGCGGGTGTCGGCAAAGGCATGCAGGCTCTGCTCCACCGCTTGTGCCGCTGCCTTGAGCTGATCGTCACCGACCGGATCCACCTCATAGGCGTGGCGGGTCATCAGATTGCGATGGGTGAGCAGGGCCTGCTCGATGGCGGGCACTGGGGCGAGATTGACCACGCCAGCCAGCTCCCGGTTGGCCTGCGCGTTGTCATCCTGCAGCCGCCCCAGCAGATTGGTCATGCTGTAGGCCAGTGGCAGCAGCATCAGGCAGGACCAGAGCAGGAATTTGTATTTGAAGGAGAGCTGATTGCCCAGCCGGATGGCCGGGTTGAAAATCCATTTCATATGAGGCCTCGATACCCGATAGGACGGGTCTATGCGGTGATGCCTGAATAGTACTCTGCGCAGGCCCCCTTGGGGGAGGCCGCATTGCAAGTTGTGATCTCTCTGGCTTTTTGCCCAGACGCATCCTCTGACGCAATAGAAAACGGGCCACCCGAAGGTGACCCGTTATTGATGAAGGCATGTCGGGTTGCAACCGATCAGTTGAACGCCAGGAAGGGCGAGACACAGAGCAGCAGGCCGGTGACGATGATGATGTAAAGGGAGGTGCCCTTGTACTTGTGCAGCGCCGGTACCTGATAGACCAGATAGGCCGGGATGAGGCAACCCACCATGCCGAAGATAGGGCTGCAGATGGAGGTGAAGCTCAGTACAGGTGCGTTGAGCACGATGGCGCCCCAGGAGAGCATGACGGTAAACACCATGATCCCTTTGCCCACCAGATCCCGGTTGATACGGTTTTCCGGCATCACGCGGCGCAGCAGGTTCATCGCCAGACCCTGACAGGCTTCACGGAAACCGAGGTAAACGCCGAAGTAGGCGGTCATCACCGCGAAGATGTTGAGAGTCAGGCTCAAGAGCTTGAGGGTCTGGCCGGGCATCCCCTGGGCCACCAGGGCCAGCGCGGAGATGTTCTCCTCGGAGGCTTTGACCGCCTGATCGTGACCCATCGCCAGGGTGAAGGAGACCGCGTAGAAGAACACCACCACGAACAGAATGCCGAAGGCGATATTCATGGCGCGCATCGCCTTGAAGCGAGCCACTTCCAGCGACTTCTCCCGGGAGCGGTAGGAGATCACCATGGGGCTCAGGCTCTGGATAAAGAGGATGGAGGTGAGGGTGAAGGGCAGCATGATGATGGCATCCTTCATCCAGTCACCGGCAGCGGGCATGGCGGTGATGTTGGCCGCATCCCACTTGTCCACCATCATCAGGCCAAGCACGGCCACCACGGTGATCTTGGTCAGCACCATAAAGGTAGAGATCTTGAACAGCATGTTCTCGCCGCGCGACGCCAGTGCCACCAGACCGCAGATCAGCACCAGACCGTAGAGCGGATTTTCGGAGAGCAGGCCGTCGGTGACGCCGAAGCTCTGCAGGAAGGAGGCGCTGTCATTGGTGATGGCGGTGGAGTAGACGAAGACCCAGATCACCAGCATCACGAAGTAGAGCGCGCCGAGCAGCATGCCCCAGTTCTTGCCGAGGTAACCGGTGATGACGCTGGGGTAATCCTTGCACTCCGGCGAGGTGGCCAGGGTGTTGATAAAGAGGCGCTGGAACATGTACATGGCCGGGTAGCCGATCACCGCAGAGAGCAGAAAGACCCACAAGCCCATCAGACCCACCTGTACCGGCAGGAAGACGATCCCTGCGCCGATGGCCATGCCGATGCTCATGATGATCCAGCCCCAGTCGGTGCTGTCGAAGCGAACCGCTTCTTTCCATTCCAGGGTGCCCATCGCGGGGCTGGTGAGAGTAGTGCTGTGCGCGTCCATTAAAACCTTCTTTTTTGTAGGGATGTGGGAAAGCGGCGCAAATATAGTTGAATGAATGCGTTGCAAACAATGCCCAAGACGATACTTTTGTTCAAATCAGGACCGTGATCACGGTTTATATTGAGACCGAAGATGCTTTTTTACGCCATTTTTGTATCTTTTTGTTGTATGGATAAAATAAAAAGCAAATAATGTTGAGCGAAAAGAGATTCATGATTGCAAAAAAAATTGCATAAATAGGAGTGGCTATATGAAAAGCATCATCACAGCAGCAGCGGCACCTGACGCTATCGGTCCCTACAGCCATGGCACTGCCTACGGCGATCTCATCTTCACTTCAGGTCAGTTGCCGGTCTGCAAACAGTTGGGCGGCGTGGTCGAAGGGGGCATTGCGGCCCAGACCCGCCAGTCACTGGAGAACCTGAAATCCGTGCTGGAAGCCGCGGGTGGCTCGCTGGATACCGTGCTCAAGACCACTTGCTACCTCGCCGAGATCAGCGATTTTGCCGCGTTCAACGAGGTCTATAAAGCCTATTTCCAGAAAGATTGTCCGGCGCGCAGCTGCTTTGCAGTGAAAGATCTGCCGATGGGCGTCAAGGTTGAAGTGGAAGCGATCGCCCATATCGCTCGTTAATGCTGATAAAAAGGTTCAAGTGATGAAACAAGCGTGGCAGCAGTATCTGCAGATTATTCAACAGGTTGTCAAACCAGCGCTGGGTTGTACCGAGCCAATCGCCGCCGCCTATGCCGCGGCGGTCGCCGCCCGGCAGCTGGGCTGTGAGCCCCGCCGCCTCGAGGTCGCGGTGTCGGATAATCTCTACAAAAACTCGATGGGTGTCTATGTACCGGGCACCGGCAAGATTGGTCTGGCCATTGCGGCTGCCGCCGGTGCTATCGGCGGTAACGCCGATGCCGGACTGGAGGTGCTGGCCGCCATTCAGCCCGAGCAAGTAATCACAGCCCAGGGGCTGATCGATGCAGGCAACGTGCAGGTGAGCCGCACCGCTGCCCCCGAGTTTATCTTCTGCCGCGTGACCGTTTATGGCACGGATGATCATGGTGAAGAGCACAGCGCCGAAGTGACCCTGTGTGGCGGCCATACCCGCATCGTCGAGCAGCGTCGCGATGGCGAGGTGACCTTCACCGCCGATCAGAGCCAGAGCGGTGCCACCGGTTCCATCTGCGATGGCGTTGATATCAGCATCGCCACCATCTACGAGTTCGCCACCCAGGTGGAGTTCGAGCAGATCAAGTTCATCCTCAAGGCCTCCGAGCTCAACGGCAAGCTCTCTGCCGAGGGGATGAACAACCCCTATGGCCTGGAGATCGGCCGCACCATGCAGCAGAACATCGATGCCGGCCTCATCGGCGAGGATGTGATGAACCGCATCGTGATGATGACGGCGGCGGCATCCGATGCCCGCATGGGGGGCGCGACCCTGCCAGCCATGAGCAACTTCGGCAGCGGCAACCAGGGCATTGCCGCCACCATTCCGGTGATGGTGATTGCCGAGCGCTTTGCGGCCAGCGAAGAGCAGCTGGCTCGCGCCCTTATCATGAGCCATCTGGGCGCCATCTATATCAAGTCCCACTATCCACCGCTGTCGGCCTTCTGTGGCAACACCGTGACCAGCGCGGCCGCCTCCATGGCCATGGTCTATCTGGCGGGCGGCAGCTTCGAGCAATCCTGCTTCGCCATCCAGAACGTGCTGAGCGACAGTGCCGGCATGGTGTGCGACGGGGCGAAAGCCTCCTGCGCCATGAAGGTGAGTACCTCCTCCGGCGCGGCGGTACGCGGCTTCCTGATGGCCCTCAACAGCCACTCGGTGTCGGGTCAGGGAATTGTGGCAGGCAACGTGGATCAGACCATCCGCAACGTGGGCCAGATGGTGAAGGAAGGCATGTCTGCCACAGACACCACCATTATTGATATCATGTCCGCCTGATGTCCCTGTCGGTTGCTGTACTGCCATCCCCCCGCGTGCAGCAACCCTTGCAAGAAGGTCCCATTGTGAAGCTGCAAGAGTTGAGTCCGAGCGATTTTGAGATCCTCAAGTCGATGGAGAACATAGTGGACGGCATCGCCGCCATGTATGGCCAGCACACCGAGGTGCTGCTCCACAGTCTGGATGTGCGCAATCCCTCGATCGTCAAGATTGCCAACGGCCATATCACCGGCCGCAGTGTCGGCGCCCCCATCACCAATCTGGCGATGATGAAGCTCAAGAGCGGGCAGGATATCTCCAGCCCCTACATGACCAAGTGCGCCACCGGCAAGACCCTGCGCTCCATCACCACCGTGATCCGCAACGGGGAGCACAGGGCCATCGGACTGCTCTGCATCAACAGCGACATGGATGCCCCGTTGCAATCCGTGCTGCGCACCATGATGCCGGAGTGCATGCATCCCCACGAGAGTCATGCCACCCCGGAGGTGTTCGCCCGCAACATCGACGAGGCGCTCAACAGCACCATCGACACCGTCAGTGCCGAGGTACGTGGCAACGAGGCGGTGCCCCCGTCCCAGAAGACCCGGGTCATCGTCAACCAGTTGCACGATATGGGGATCTTCGAGTTAAAAGACAGTGCCCAGATCGCCGCGCGCCAGCTCGGCATCTCGGTCCACTCCATCTACCGCTATCTGCGGGAGATCAAGAAGGGCTGAGCCGGTTCACTCTGGCCAAATTGACAGCAAACGGGTCGGCACTGACCCGTTTTTTACGCCTGCGTTTACACGTCTGTTTGGGCCATCCCCCGGGCTCATCTGCTATCATCGTCCCCCTTATTTTTCTATCTATCTGAACGTGCTGGAGAAACCATGTCCCGACTCATCTATCTGCTGCGCCACGGCCAGACCCGATTCAATGCCGAGCAGCGTCTGCAGGGGCGTTGCAACTCCGATCTGACCGACAAGGGCGAGGCGCAAGCCATCGCCATGGGGCGGCGGCTTGCCGACGAACTGGCGGATCCCGCCCGCTGGACCGTCTATGCCAGCCCGCTCGGCCGTGCTCGCCAGACTGCGCTGCTGGTGTGCGAGCAACTGGGGTTGGCGGCGGATCGCATCGTCTGGGACGATCGTTTGATGGAGCTGGGCATGGGGGAGTGGGAGAGCTGCCAGATCCCGGCACTGCGGCTTGCCCACCCCGAACTCGATACCGGCAAGGGGGACTGGTATCTGCAGGCACCAGGGGCGGAGAGTTTCGAGAGCATTCAGCGCCGGGCACACCAGTGGTTGCAGGATCCCGCGCTCGCCGAGCGGGCTATCGTCATCTCCCACGGCCTGCTCGGCGCCATGCTGCGCGGCGTCTATGCCGATCTCGACTATGAGGCGACCTGGGCACAGGAGTTGCCGCAAGATGCCTTCTACAAGCTGCAGGATGGTTATATCACCCGCATTGCCTGCTGACAGTCGCTGGCGGCGGTGAGCGTGGGAGACGTTGGATTGAATGGGGTTGCGATCAGGGGATCAGGATCCACTCTCGTCTGACCCCGTTGTATACCGAGCTCAGGTCATATTGTTGCCAGATGTCGGCCATGGCATCGTCGAATACCCCCAGCGTGAGGGCGGCGCGCAGGCGTTTCACCGTGTTGGGTGGCAGTTGCGGGTGACAGGCCAGCCAGCGTTCGACCCGGGCCAGCACCATCACCCGCTGGACCGGTTTCCCTTGGACGGGGGCGCTCACCAGCTCGGGGAGTACGTCACTGATCAGCAGATCGAAGCGACCCGCCTGCAGCATGGCGATACCCTGGCCAGCCTTGGGTAGCAGTTCGTAGCGGATCGCCGCATTGTCGAGGATCTCTCTCAGCTCGGCCACATCGATCGCACCAATGCGATAGTTGCGCAGCGCCTCGATATTGCTCAGCGGTTTCACTGTGCCCTGCCGGGCATAAACTGCCAGGGTGATCGGGGCAATACGTGCTACATAGCGGAGGGTTTCGGCATTTTCGGCGGAAAAGTGCACGGCAAGCCCGCAGCTGTTTGGCTCGGTCGTCACTATCTTGAGCAGGCGGCGCATCGGCTTGTCCTGAAAGTGGATCTTGATATCCTGCTGCTGCGCCAGACGGGCAAAGGCATCGACATAGGGGCCGCTCAGCCCCTCTTTGCTGACCTGAATGAAGGGGGCGTAGGCATCCGCATAGATGTTCAATACCGGCTCGGCTGATGCGAATCGGCACCACAATGCCAACAATACCCACCATCCTCTCATCGCCTCTCCTAAGGATGTACAACCAGTTCCACGGGGGTCTGAACTATGCCGGGCAAATCGGCTTGGGGCGTGTTCTGGGCCAGCGCCTTGAGAGCGAGATCGAGGGCGTATTGTGCCTGCTTGCCCGGATACTGGTCTGCCGTTGCCGCGACAGAGCCATCGCTGAGGTAAGAGTGGATCCCCGGAATGTTGTCATAGCCGCCGAGCAACACCTTGCCCTTTAGCCCTAGCTCAGCCAGCGCTTGAGCGGCACCGATGGCCATATTGTCATTGCCACAGAGCAGCGCTTTGACATCCGGAGTTGCCTTGAGGAGATCGATAGTTGCGCTCTTGCCCTGAGCAACGTCCCAGTAGCCGCTGCGCACTCCGGCCACTACCATGTCAGCGGCCCGCAGGGCGGCCCGAAATCCGTCACTGCGCGCCCGGCTGTTGATGGCGCCGGGAGGCCCTTCTATCAGACCTACCTTGCTGCCTGCTGGCAGTGCTTTGGCGACATATTCCCCGACACTGCGTGCGCCGACAAAGTTGCTGGGGCCGACGAAGGGGATATTGACCCCCTCCAGCACCAGCGCACGGTCATCGAGTTTATTGTCCATGTTGATGACCAGAATGCCTGCTCGGATGGCCTCCATCAGTACGGGCAGCATGGCGACCGAATCGGTCGGCACCACGATCAATGCGTCCACTTTTTGGGCAATCATGGTGCGGATGATCGCCTCCTGACCGCTGACATCGACCTCTTGCTGGATGCCTTCCAGTTGTAGTGTGAGGGCCTCCGGATGGGCTTTGGCGTAGCGTTGGGCCCCTTTCGCCATCTCGATGAAGAACTCATTGCGAACGGATTTGAGCACCATGCCGATGGTCGGTTTGGCTGATACCTCACTGACCGCAAACAATGCCACGGCCACCCACAACAAGCATTTTTGCCAACATCTGGTCATGTTACCTCCGCCCTGTCGGGCTAATCATCCAGCGCCACGATGTTGTCCAAGTATATGTCAGCCATCAGCCGGGGCAGGCTTTGGGGACAAGGTAACCAAGCGGGCGGCAATGAGGTTTGGCAACGGCGGTAAAGCGGGGATAGCGCACCGGGATCGGCCGATAACGGCTGGCAGTCGTTGGCATCAAAACAGATGACTGCTTTTCGTTTAATTCGACAGCAGACCAGTCGATTTTTGCCGCCGTTCAACACATCAGAGCACCTTATCGCGGCAAGATGAGGTATCTTATGCCCCGATTTCATCCATTAAACGGATCCGAGACTCCATATGATCATCAAACCCAAGGTTCGCGGCTTTATCTGCACCACCACTCATCCGGTTGGTTGTGAAGCCAATGTTCGTCGCCAGATCGCTTATACCAAAGCCAAGGGCACCATCGAGAATGGTCCCAAGAAGGTGCTGGTGATCGGCGCTTCCACCGGTTATGGCCTGGCCTCCCGGATTGCGGCTGCCTTCGGTAGCGGCGCCGCCACCCTCGGCGTCTTCTTTGAAAAAGCGGGCACCGAGTCCAAGACCGGTACTGCTGGCTGGTACAATTCCGCCGCCTTCGACAAGGCCGCCAAAGAGGCGGGTCTCTATGCCAAGAGCGTCAACGGCGATGCCTTCTCCAACGAGTGCCGTGCCAAGGTGATCGAGCTTATCAAGCAGGATCTGGGTCAAATCGATCTGGTGGTCTACTCCCTGGCCTCTCCGGTGCGCAAGATGCCGGACACCGGCGAAGTGGTGCGCTCTGCCCTCAAACCGATCGGTGAGGTCTACACCACCACCGCCATCGATACCAACAAGGATCAGATCATCACTGCCACTGTCGAGCCGGCGAACGAGGAAGAGATCCAGAACACCATCACCGTGATGGGCGGTCAGGATTGGGAGCTGTGGATGGCGGCCCTGCGTGATGCAGGCGTGCTGGCCGACGGCGCCAAGTCCGTGGCTTACTCCTACATCGGTACCGATCTGACCTGGCCAATCTACTGGCACGGTACTCTGGGCCGCGCCAAGGAAGATCTGGACCGCGCCGCTGCAGCCATCCGTGGCGATCTGGCAGCCAAGGGCGGCACCGCTCACGTGGCTGTGCTGAAATCCGTGGTGACTCAAGCCTCTTCCGCCATTCCGGTGATGCCGCTCTATATCTCCATGGCCTTCAAGATCATGAAGGAGAAGGGCATTCACGAGGGTTGCATGGAGCAGGTGGATCGCATGATGCGTACCCGTCTCTACGCGTCCGACATGGCGCTGGACGAGCAGGCGCGCATCCGCATGGATGACTGGGAACTGCGCGAAGACGTGCAGCAGACCTGCCGCGACCTGTGGCCGTCCATCACCAGCGAGAATCTCTCCGAGCTGACGGATTACACCGGCTACAAGCAGGAGTTCCTGCGCCTGTTCGGTTTCGGTCTGGACGAAGTCGATTACGATGCGGATGTGAATCCGGATGTGAAATTCGACGTGGTCGAGCTCTGAGCCTGACTCAAGTGAAAACAGGGCCCTGCGGGGCCCTGTTTTTTTGGAAAAAATTCCGCTAATTAGCGGAATTTTATTATCAGCGATCACCTTTTTCCCATATCAAACCCGCTAGTCTTGCGCTGATCGGATCACAGACGGCATTGCCGAGGAACGGAAGCTATGACCACTCCAAACGAGGCGCCCAAGAAGCGCCAACTCCCCACTGTCTATACCCTGCTTTTCATCATCATCGCCCTGATGGCCGCCCTCACCTGGGTGCTGCCAGCGGGTAAATATGACTATGTCACCGCCAAGACCCAGCAGCCGGTGGCGGCAGCGGCCGTGGCCGATTACAGCGGTGACGAGCGGCTGTTGCCGGTGCCCGGCAGCTACACCGAGCTACCCGCCCACCCGCAAGGGGTGTTCGAGGTGCTCAAGGCCCCCATTCAGGGCTTTCACAAGGCGGCCGACGTGGCACTGTTCGTGCTCATCATCGGCGGCTTTCTGGCGGTGACCATGCAAAGCGGTGCGCTCGATGCCGGAGTAGGGGCCATTGTTCGCGGCTTTGCCGGGCGTGAGCGGCTGCTAATTCCTGTGTTGATCGCCTTGTTTGCCCTCGGTGGCTCTACGTTCGGCATGGCGGAGGAGACGGTGGCCTTCTGGGCACTCATTGTGCCGGTCATGATGGCGGCGGGCTTCGATCGCATGGTGGCGGCGGGGATCATTCTGCTCGGTTCCGGGGTCGGGGTGCTCGCCTCCACCGTCAACCCGTTTGCCACCGGCATCGCCTCCGGTTTTGCCGGTATCCCCATCGGTGAGGGGATTGGCCTGCGGGTCATCCAGTGGCTGCTGCTGGTGATCTTCGCCTCCTGGTTCGTGATGCGTTACGCCAAGCAGGTACAGCAGGACAAGTCCCGCTCCGTGCTGGCCGACATCACCTATGACGACGAGTTCTCCCAGATGAAGAGCGGCAATCTCGCCTTCACCGGCAAGCAGAAGCTCACCATGCTGGTCTTCTTCGGCACCTTCCTGCTGATGATCTATGCGGTGGTGCCCTGGTCGGATTTGGGGATCGATGTGCTGCCCACCTTTGGCTGGTGGTTTGACGAGCTCTCCACCCTGTTCTTCAGCGCCTCCATCCTGATTGCGCTGATCAACCGGATGCCGGAATCCAACTATGTCGCGACCTTCCTCAATGGCGCGCGGGATCTGATCGGGGTGGCGCTGGTGGTGGCGGTGGCGCGCGGCATCTATGTGGTGATGGAGCAGGGCGTCATCATCGATACCATTTTGCACTGGGCCGAAGGGCTGGTGACCGGACTCTCCTCGTCGGTGTTCATCCTGATGGCCTATCTGGTACACATCATCCTGAGCTTTTTTATTCCCTCGACCTCGGGACTGGCGACCGTCTCCATGCCGCTGATGGGGCCGCTGGCGGACTTCTCCGGTATTTCGCGGGATCTGGTGATCACCGCCTATCAGTCCGCCTCCGGCTGGATCAACCTGTTCGCTCCCACCGCCGCTCATCTGGTGGCCGGTCTGGCGCTCGCCAAGATCCCCTACGATCGCTTCGTGCGCTGGGTGCTGCCCTTTATCATCGGGGTGGCCCTCATTACCATGGCGGTGCTGGTGGCCGGTGCCCTGCTGCACGGCTGATGGCACGGATAAAACCACGGATAACAAAAAGGCTCCGTAAGGAGCCTTTTTCATTGGCTTTGTTTACTGCTTGTAGCCTTTGAGGAAGCGGGCGAGGCGGCCGATGGCATCCTCCAGCTCCTCTTCGCGGGGCAGGAACACCAGCCGGAAGTGATCCGGCGCCGGCCAGTTGAAGCCGGTGCCCTGTACCAGCAGCAGCTTCTCTTGCTGCAGCAGGTCGAACACCATCTTCTGGTCGTCGCGAATGTCATACACCTTGGGGTCGAGGCGCGGGAACATATAGAGCGCCCCCCTGGGTTTGACGCAGGAGACCCCGGGGATCTCGTTGAGCAGCTCCCATGCCTTGTCCCGCTGCTTGCGCAGGCGACCACCCGGCAGGATCAGCTCGTTGATGCTCTGGTAGCCGCCAAGGGCGGTCTGGATGGCGTGCTGCATCGGCACGTTGGCACACAGCCGCATGGAGGCCAGCATCTCCAGCCCTTCAATGTAACCACGGGCCCGGCCTTTGGGGCCGGTGATGACCATCCAGCCCTGACGGAAGCCGCAGGCGCGGTAGGCCTTGGAGAGGCCGTTGAAGGTCACCACCATGACATCGTCGCACAGGGTACAGACGCTGGTGTGGGAGATGTCGTCGTAGAGGATCTTGTCGTAGATCTCGTCGGCGAAAATGATGAGGTTGTGCTGGCGGGCGATCTCGATCACCTCCAGCAGGAACTCGCTGCCGTAGACGGCGCCGGTCGGGTTGTTGGGGTTGATCAGCACCAGGCCGCGAGTGCGCGGGGTGATGCGGGCACGGATGTCATCGAGATCCGGATACCAGTCAGCCCCTTCGTCGCAGCGGTAGTGCACCGCATGGCCACCGGAGAGGGTGACGGCGGCAGTCCAGAGCGGGTAGTCGGGGGAGGGGACCAGCATCTCGTCGCCGTTGTTGAGCAGCGCCTGCATCGCCATCACGATCAGTTCGCTGGCGCCATTGCCGATGTAGATGTCGTCGATATCGACCTTGCGCATCCCTTTCTGCTGGTAGTACTGCATCACCGCTTTACGGGCAGAAAACAGCCCCTTGGAGTCGCAGTAGCCCTGGCTCAGCGGCATGTTGAGGATCACATCCTTGATGATCTCTTCCGGCGCATCGAAACCGAACGGGGCAGGGTTGCCGATGTTGAGCTTGAGAATGCGGTGGCCTTCGTCTTCGAGACGGCGGGCTTCTTTATGCACCGGGCCGCGGATGTCATAGCAGACATCGTCGAGCTTGTGCGACTTGTCGATAGTGAACATGGTGAGTGTGATTCCTTCCCCATGGGGACGCGTTGGCGAAAAAGGCGATTTTTAGTATCAAATTTCTTTTCCCCTATTCTTCACAGAATTGAATGCTAGAACAATCCTCTTTTTAGAAGAATTCCCTGATTTTTAGCCCTGAAACAGGGTTGTCAGAACGTTAAATTTAGCACGATCGTTTGTGCTAACCGACTTTCACCAGTGAAACATGGGGAACGAATTAACAAAGCTGCCCGACTGTGTTGCAATATCCGGATCCTGTGGCACGATTGGCTTGTGTAAAAAATCGTCTTCATTCCCCTTTGCGATGAGTTGAATGGCACCGACGGTGTCATCGTTGTGTGGTCCGCTCATCGGTGTCTATTCCTGCGAGGTTTCCCATGCATGCACCCGTTCCCGGCCGCTATCGCCACTTCAAGGGGGGTTACTATCAAGTGCTTGCCCTGGCCCTGCACACCGAAACCCAGGAGCAGCTGGTGATCTATCAATCCGAGCAGGATGGTCAGGTCTATGCCCGCCCTGTCGCCATGTTCATGGAGTGGATTGAGCATCAGGGGCAGGTTGTCAGCCGCTTTGCACCGGTAGGGAACTGACCACCTCTCCGTTTTGAGCGTTCAACAGATGAGCAGTCGAGCGAAACGGTGTCACAAGTTGTCGCATGACGCCCTTGGGTATGAGACGTGCCGCCAGCTGCCTTAATGACAAATCTCTTATCTAATCAATAAATTGTGATGGATATCACATTCAATGAACCTTGTCGGCAGGGTTCGCAATCTGGACTCACACTCCCATAATGCTGCGCTTGTTCAAGCATGGGCCCTTCTCGGGTCTGTTCGGTGTTATCTCAAATGGGAGAAATATTGTGAAACCTGTTGCTGCCGAGTTTATGGGCACTTTCTGGCTGGTATTGGGCGGGTGCGGCAGTGCCGTGCTGGCTGCAGCCTTCCCTCACGTCGGGATTGGTCTGCTGGGGGTCTCGCTGGCCTTCGGTCTGACCGTGCTGACCATGGCGTTTGCCATCGGCCATATCTCCGGTTGTCACCTCAATCCTGCCGTCACCATCGGTCTGTGGGCGGGTGGTCGTTTTCCGGCATCCGGTGTACTGCCTTATATCGTGGCGCAAGTGCTGGGTGGCATTGCCGCCGCTGCCGTGCTTTATGTGATTGCCAGTGGTCAGGCCGGCTTTGATCTCTCCGCCGGTTTTGCCTCCAACGGCTACGGCGAGCACTCTCCCGGTGGTTACAGCCTGACTGCTGCCCTGGTGTGCGAAATGGTGATGACCGGTTTCTTCCTGTTCGTCATCATGGGCGCCACCGATAGCCGCGCGCCTGCCGGTTTTGCCCCGATCGCCATCGGTTTGTGCCTGACCCTGATCCACCTCGTCAGCATTCCGGTGACCAATACCTCGGTCAACCCGGCCCGCAGTACCGGCGTTGCGCTGTTTGTCGGTGACTGGGCGGTCAGCCAGCTGTGGCTGTTCTGGGTTGCCCCGATTGTCGGTGCCATTCTGGGTGCGCTGGCTTATCGCCTGGTGGCGACTGAGCAGAAGTAATTATTGGCGAAACAACGTGTGGTATCGACACGCCTGCGGGCGTGTTTTTTTGTTTCTGGAGGGGGGAAAGAGAGAATGGGCAGGGCCGAGCGTCACAGCCCTTTGGCCTGCAGCATCTCCTTGTAGCGCAGGTGGAGTAGCTGGACGCGCTCCACATAGGCGCGAGTTTCCGCATAGGGCGGGATGCCGCCATGTTTTTGTACGGCGCCAGCTCCGGCGTTGTAGGCCGCGGTCGCCAGTGCCACGTTGCCGTCATACTGCTTGAGCAGTCCCGCCAGATATTTCACCCCGCCGAAGATATTCTGCTCCGCCAGCAGGGCATTGCCGACTCCCAGTTCCCGCGCCGTGGCGGGCATCAGCTGGGTCAGGCCCATCGCACCTTTGCGGGAGACCGCCAGCGGGTTGAAGGCAGATTCCGCATGGATCAGAGCCCGGATCAGCGCAGGCTCAACCTGATAGGTTTTGGCGGCCGCCTTGATGGTGCTGGCATAGTCATAGAGAAACAGCCCGGTGGTCTGCCAGTTGACATTGGATTTGGGATCGCAGGCGAAGCAGTCGTTGAACAGCAGCAGCTCGTAATGGCCCTGCTCTGGCGCCATGTCTGAGTAGCGTACCACCCCGTTCTGCTGCACCGATTTATAGACCTGGATCTGCTTGTTACCGCCAGCGGCGGTTGCCGCCGTTTGAGCGGTTTCGGGTTGCGGGGCGGGCGTGGCCTCATTGACCGGACGCAGGGGGGAGGGGGCTGCAGTCAGGAAGACCACCTCCGCGGGCGGGGGAGTCTGGCTCCATCCACTCAGGGGGATCAACAACATAGGGCCTGCCAGCATCCATGCTTTCAACCGTAATACTCCTTCCTGTGATGACCATGTTGAGTAAAGCATCATGACGAGGGCAGAACAAGCGGCGAGCAGGGGGCAAATGACCCGATTCGGTGACCGGGATCAAAGTATCCACCGCAATAAAGGGTTGTCATCGTGAAGCCGTGCGTTGGCAGTCAGGCCGTGGGTCATGGCCTCTTCCACCGGGTCAGCAACGTCGCTATGACGCCTGCTTTTTTGTTGACGAAAGGCATGCTATCGTGCTGGCGTCAGCTGGTCGGATTAGCTCACCGTATCTGGCACTAATAATTGATTACCAAAGGATTTTTCTGTGACAAGCAAGCTGGCGATGGAACTCACCTTCGAAGAGTACTGCGACGCCGACCTCTCCCTTATCAGGGACTATTACGAAACGACGTTTTCCCACTATGTGCCGGACCTGGCCGAGCGGATCTTTGTCGTGCGTGATGCTCACTGGCTGGTGGGGGCGGTACGGTTGCGGGACGAGGAGGAGTTTTACCATCTGTGCGGCTTTCGCCTGTTGCCCCACTACCAGTCGCTGGGACTGGGGTCACGGCTGTTGCAGCACGCTTGTCACGGTCTGGCGGACAAACCGGTGGTCTGTCAGGCGCTCCCGTTCGAGAAGCCCTTCTATCTCAAGGCCGGTTTTGCCGATATGCCCCTCAACCAATTGAGCGGGTCGCTCTTCTCCCTCTACGAGCGGCAGCAGCAGCAGGGTTATCAGGTGGAGCTGCTGGTACGGGATACCACCCAGCCCCTCCTGAATTGAGTGGTTTAGCGGGGGTTGGTCAACAGGTGGATCTTGCCCGGTGACAGCTCCAGCCCCAGCAGATTTTCCTTCAGCCAGGCCTGATCCGGATCCTTGTCATTGAGTTTGTAGACCGGCTTGGTCTCGAGCCGTTTCTCCATGCTCTGCAGCAGCATGTTGAGCATCAGCCCGAACTTCTTCTCGGCCGCTTCCGGCTCCAGCTTGTACTCCACCAGCTTCATGTTATCCAGAAACAGCGCGCTCTGGGCCTTGTCATAGCGGGGCCTCGCCTCATAGGTCATCTGCAGGCGGGCATCATATTCGGTATTGTCGGGCAGGGCGATTTTGAGCTTGCCCTTGCCATAGACCCGTGCCGTGTCGGGGCGCTGACGACCAATCTGGACATCGCTCTGCTCAAGTTTCACATGAGCCTTTATGATGCTGGGCAGTTCCAGCTGTTTATCGACTTGCACCTGAGATTGCAGGTACTGGTTTATCTGTTGCTCATTGATGTCATATGAGCCTTGGCCTAGCATGGCCAGGCTGAGCAGCATAGATTGCAGGATCATGCGTGCGACCTGATAGAATGGATTTGCCTTACAGCATACCATTGCGGCCGGTTGGGGTCTGCCCACCGCACTGTTTGTCGATGAGAAGGAGCCCCCGTTGCTCAACGGTCTGGAACATGATCTTCAACTGCTGTTTTCCCGTTTTCTGGGTTGGCTGCTACTGCTTTTTCACACAGTTATCGTCACCGGGGTGTCATTTCGGGTGGTGATGAAACGCCGTCCCATCGGTGTGTCGCTGGCCTGGCTGGCGCTGATCTACGCCATTCCATTTGCCGGGGTGGGCTTCTATGTGCTGTTTGGTGAGATAAAGCTGGGGCGCCGCCGCGCCGAGCGTGCCCAGGCCATGTATCGCCCTTATGCCATCTGGATCCGTCAGCTGGCGCGTCTGTTCCCTCAGCACTGCTGCGAAGTGGGCGCCAAGGCGCAACCGCTGCACGATCTGATCCAGGGGCGGCTCGCCATGCCGATGCTTTCCGGCAACCGCATGACTCTGCTCAACAAGCCGGACTGGATCTTGCGCGAGATTGCGCAGGATATCCGCCGCTCGACCCTCTCCTGCTATCTGGAGTTCTACATCTGGCACCCGGGCGGCGATGCTGACGAGGTGTGCGAGGCGCTGATCGAAGTGGCGCAACGCGGCGTGGATTGTCGCTTGTTGCTCGATTCGGTGGGCAGCAAACAGTTCTTCCGCTCTCACTGGCCGAAAAAGCTGCGCAAGGCGGGGGTCAAGCTGGTGGAGGTGCTGCCGGTTGGCGCATGGCGCATTGTGTTCCAGCGTCAGGATCTGCGGATGCATCGCAAGCTGGTGGTGATCGATGACAGGGTGGGTTACACCGGCTCCATGAACATGGTGGATCCCCGTTTCTTCAAGCAAGATGCCGGGGTCGGCCAGTGGGTCGATATCATGATCCGGGTGCAGGGGCCCATGGTGCCGCTGATGTGGTCGATCTTCGTCTGGGATTGGGAGATGGAGACCGGCGAGCGGCTGCTGGACAGCCTGCAACATGATCCCGAAGCCTGGCCCCAGACCAACTACCGTGCCCAGCTTATTCCGTCCGGCCCCTTCGTTGGTGGCGACTGTATTCAGCAGAGCCTGCTGCTCGCCATCTATCAGGCGCGCAGCCATCTGGTGCTGACGACCCCCTACTTTGTGCCCGACGATCCGCTGGCGGCCGCGCTCAGCTCGGCGGCGGCTCGCGGGGTGCAGGTGCAACTGGTGTTGCCGGCGCGCAACGACTCCATCATGGCCAATTACGCCTGCAATGCGTTCATGGAGGAGCTGCTGGCGGCCGGGGTGGAGATCTACCGCTACGATGCCGGTCTGCTCCATACCAAGAGCGTGCTGGTGGATGACGACTTTGCGCTGGTGGGGACGGTCAATCTGGACCGGCGCAGCCTCTGGCTCAATTTCGAGGTGACCCTGCTGGTGGACAACCCCTCGTTCGTGGCCCAGATGACCCGGTTGGTGCAAGGCTATATGGCGGAAGCCACCCCGATGACGCTAGCCAAATGGCAGGCACGCCCCTGGTACAAGAAGGCGATGGAGAACATCTTCTATCTCTTCAGTCCCTTGCTGTGAGGTTGTGGCGAATCGGAAGAATGTTGGGGCGCCATCTGATTGCACTTGCCTCGCCCCGAGTACGCCCCTAGAGTGCAGTGACAACTCCCTGGAGACACATGAATATATGAAAAAGATAGTGGCCCTCGCCGTGGGTGCGGCACTGGTAGGTGGTGGTCTGGCGGCGTGCTGGTACACGGGCAACAGCTTTGACAACATCATGGCGGAGCAGATTGCCAAGGTAGAGCAAGAGACCGGCATCGATATGCAGTGGCAGCCGAGCAGCAGCAACCTCTTCACCCGGGACGGGATCCTGAAGATCGTGGTGACGCCGGAGGAGCTGGCTACCATCGACAGTGAACTGGAAGGCAGTCAGCCCATCGAGCTGCAACTGGTGGTCAAGAGCCGGATCCTGCCGCTCTATATCAAGAGCCACCTCCTGCTCGATACCCATAATGGCACTATGGCGCCGGTCTTTACCGCACTGGGCATGGAGCAGTGGGAACTCGGTCTGGAGTCGGTCACCAGCCTCTGGACCCAGGGTAACAGCAGCCGTTTCTGGGCCAATGAGTTCAAGGTCAAACAGGGGCTGGACGAGTTCCATTTCCTGCCGCTTTCCGGCGAGTTTCACGGCAACCTGGAGGGGAATGGCCACATCACCATGGCCTGGCAGGGGATGACGGTCCACGAAGAGCAGAGCAAGATGGAGCTGGAACTGACCGACCTGAAAGGGAGCGCCGACATTGCCGAGATCAGCGGCGTGCTCCTCTCGCCCCAGAGCGAGATGACCCTCTCGGCCCTCACGGTGCAACTACCTGACAGCGTCAAGGTCGCCCTGCAGGGGATGACTACCGAGACCCAGCTGACCGGCGATGATGCCCAGACCCTCTCCAGCAGCTATCAGATGAAGATTGCCAAGCTGGATCTGGAGAACGAGACCGACACCCTGGCGGTCACCGACAGCAAGCTGGCGCTCAACCTCAACGGTCTGGATCTGGAAGGGTACCAGGGGTTGCAGGCCGCCGGTGGCAAGGGGGTTGAAGATGCTGCCATCCAGCAGGCGCTGGACAAGATGCTCAAACGTGGCGCGACCCTGGAGCTGGCCGATCTCAGCGCCAAGCTCAACGGTGAGGCGGTGACCATTAAGGGGGATGTGAAGCTGGCATCGACCTCGCTGGAGCAACTGTTCAACAGCGAAGCGGGGATGCAGGCCCTGAGCGGCGTGCTGCATGCCAACCTCAGCGACAAGCTGGGCAAGGCGGTGCCGCAACTGGCCCCCATGCTCGATCAGCTGACCCTGATGGGCTATCTGAAGGCCGACAAGCAAGCGCTGACTTCCGAGCTGAAGCTGGAGAAGGGCGCAGTGACGGTAAACGATCTGCCGCTCTGATATTTGGCGTAGAAACAACAACGGCTCCCGCGGGAGCCGTTGTTGTTTCTGGCATTCTCATGCGTGCCGTGTGGGCGGATTACTTGAAGACCACCGTCTTGTTGCCGTAGACGAACACCCGCTCGTTCAGCACCAGCTCCAGCGCGCGGCTCAGCACCGATTTCTCCACATCCCGGCCCGCCTTGGCCATGTCGTCCGCACTGAAGGCGTGACCGACGTGGATCACGTCCTGTTCGACGATGGGGCCCTCATCCAGATCGTCGGTCACGAAGTGGGCGGTGGCGCCGATCAGTTTGACCCCGCGATCGAACGCCTGCCGGTAGGGGCGGGCACCGATGAAGGCGGGCAGGAAGGAGTGGTGGATGTTGAGGATCTTGCGCGGATAGGCCTCGACGAAGCTCGGCGTCAGCACCCGCATGTACTTGGCCAGGATCACATAGTCAGGCTCATAGCTGTCGATGATGGCGCGCACCTGCTCTTCATGCTCGGTACGGCTCAGCTCGTCATGGCTGACGGTGTGGAACGGAATATTGAACTTGCCGGTGAGCTCGGCTAGGGTGTCGTAGTTGCCGATCACCGCGACGATATCCATATCCAGCGCGCCCGCGTAGTTCTTCATCAGAATGTCGCCGAGGCAGTGGGTCTCCTTGGTGACCAGAATGACGATACGCTTCTTGCCCGCCTTGACCAGACGACGCTGGGCACCGGTGGGCAGGGCATCATCCAGATCCGCCAGCAGGGTCTCGTCATTAAAGCGCCCCTCCAGCTCGGTACGCATAAAGAAGCGGCCGTTCTCGTGATCCACAAACTCATCGTTCTTGATGATGTTGAGCTGATGCTTGTAGCAGATGTTGGTGATCTTGGCGATGAGCCCTTTGGCATCAGGGCAATCCGTGAGCAGTATTTTCTTTTCCATCTCTGTCATTTTCCGTTTGTGGTGTTGGCGCTGCTGTCTGCGCAGGCAGCGTTGTTCAGGCTCTTTTTCGGGCTCTGTTTTTTGTTTCCGGAACTATGCCATAAACCGATCCGCGCCATAAAGAAATTCGCCAGTCACGGCCTCTCGCGCTGGCGAGCGGGCCGCAGAGCGCGATCCCGGGCGCAATGTTGAAACGCTTTTCAGCCAGCGGGGGATTTTGGCTGGTATCTGCAACCGTTTTTCTTTAGGCTGTCTGCGCTTATTCTCAGGGCGGGGTGCAATTCCCCACCGGCGGTATCCCGATTGACTCGGGGAGCCCGCGAGCGCCCGACCCGGCTGATTGCCGGGGCGGGGTCAGCAGATCCGGTGAGATGCCGGAGCCGACGGTCATAGTCCGGATGAAAGAGGATAAGACAGACATTGCCGCGTAGGCCCTTATGGGCTGGCCGCTGCATGCTCCTCTCTGTCTGCCTTTCCATGCCCTGATTCTGGTCCTTGTCTTGTTTAGGAGTTTTACCATGAATCAGTCTCTACTCAGTGAATTCGGTGATCCCGTTGCCCGTGTCGAAGCGGCCCTGTCTGCCTTGCGTGCCGGAGGCGGCGTGCTGGTGGCCGACGATGAAGATCGGGAGAACGAGGGCGACCTCATTTTCGCCGCCCAATCCATGACCAATGAACAGATGGCGCTGATGATCCGCGAGTGTTCCGGTATCGTCTGCCTCTGTCTGCCCGACGAGCGGGTTCGCCAGCTCGAACTGCCGATGATGGTGGAAGCCAACTCCAGCCACTACCAGACCGCCTTCACTGTGACCATCGAAGCGGCGCAGGGTGTCACGACCGGTGTCTCGGCGGCTGATCGCATCACCACCATCCGTGCAGCCATCGCCGACGGCGCCAAACCGGGTGATCTGCACCGCCCGGGTCATGTATTCCCGCTGCGGGCGCGAACCGGTGGGGTGCTTACCCGTCGTGGTCATACCGAAGCGACGGTCGATCTGATGCAGTTGTCCGGTCTCAAACCGTTTGGTGTGCTGTGTGAATTGACCAGGGAAGATGGCTCGATGGCACGTCTGCCAGACCTGGTTGCGTTTGGTCGCAAGCACCAGATGCCGGTGCTGACCATCGAGGATCTGGTGCAATATCGTCAATTGTTGTCAGAACAGAGTGCCTGAGCCTCATACGAAATTGTAATAAGGCAAAAATTTGGTTAACCTTTGTCCGTGCCCTCACCACGCGGCACTCATTTTTTAGACGAATCTGGACAAAAACTGTTCATTCAAAAAAAAATGAGGGTTTTAATGCATTTATCTGTGGTGGGGACTATGCAAAGTATGATTTTTTTGTGCCATAATCACGCCGCTTGCTAAACGTCTGGCGAGTTCAAGGGAGCTTTAAAAATGAAAAAATTGTTGTTGGTAGGTGTTGTTGGTCTGTCCGCTCTGCTGGGCGGTTGTGCAAACACCAGCGAACTGGAAACTTCCGTTCAGAATCTGTCTAACAAAGTTGACCAACTGGCTCAAGATGTTAGCGCAGTTCGTGCTGATCAGTCCAAAATCGCTGCTGATGTTGCCGAAGCCAAGCAAGAAGCTATGCGTGCTAACCAGCGCATCGACAACATGGCTACTTCTTACAAGAAGTAATCCATGCGAAAAAAATGGCGCAGTTATGCGCCATTTTTTTTTGCCTGAAATTCACCGTTTCTACACTATTCCCACAGCACCTTCTTTGCACTTGACCCATGAGGTCATGCCGGTTTCCCGGCACTCCCCCATCATTACCAGCCAGTTCGACTCTGATCAGTAGAGCAGACTATAGAGTTTGCGACGGTAGCTCTGCGCCGCCGGCGTGCTGCCCATGGTCGCCAGAATATCGAGATAGGTCTTTCTGGCATCGCCGAATGCCAAATCCCGCTTGAGGATCTCCAGCAGCAGTCCCAACGCCTCTTCCTGACGGCCAGCCTGGTTGTATTGCACCGCCAGCTCCTGAGTCAGGGCAAAATCATCGGGTTGCTCTGCATGGCGGGCTTCCAGCGCGCGCAGCTCCGGGCTGTCTGCCGCTTGCAGGGCCAGCGCGAGCCGTGAGCTCAGTGTATGGAAGTGACCATCCTGCGCCACCATCGGGATGGTGCCGAGGCGCTCCTGCGCTTCCTCCAGCAGATTGAGGTCGAGTGCGGCCTGGATCAGCCACAGGCTGATGTCGTGACGTTCAGGGGCCAGCTGGTGTGCCTTGGTCAGATGGGCATAGGCGATGCTGGGCTGCTCGTCAGCCAGTGCCTGTTGCCCCTTGGCCAGCAGCTCTTCCTCTTCTTTGGGGGCGAAGGCGGCGAAATACTGGCGCAGGGTGGCTTCATCCTGCGGCCCTTCGATGATCGCCTGTTCGTCAGGACGACCCTGATGGAACAGCACCAGCGCGGGCAGGGCGCGCAGACCGAGCTGGCTGGCCAGCGGCTGCAGTTGCGGATCGTTCATATCCACCCTGGCCAGGGTGACCTGCTCATTGGCGGGCCCAACCAGTGATTCGATCAGCGGTGTCATCCCCTGACACTCCGGCATCTGCGGAGCATGGAAATAGATGACAACCGGCTTCTTCATGGACGCATCGATAAGTTCAGCGTGAAAATTCTGGGGAGTAATGTCGACGATCATGAGTTGGACTCTTCAGAAAGGGTGTTGAGTAACATGGGGTTGAGCGACTGGCAATTCAAGCGCTCATCCAGCCGGTAAAACGTCACGGGGGTTGCCGCTGCCGCGAGACTGAGCCAGCCGCTGGCAAAGGGCCAATCCTGTACCTGATAAGGAGTGTTATCGAGCCGGTTGTCGAGCCGCCATCCATCATCCGGGATAAACCGTACCTTCTCGAGCCCGGCGGCTATGCCGCCGCCGTGGGCCTTCAGTACCGCCTCCTTGCGCGACCAGAGCCGGTAGAAGGCGCTCTCCTGCTCTTGAGCGGGCAGTGTGCAGAGCCACTCATATTCACTCTGTGCATAAAACCTGCGGGCCAAGGGGAGGGGATGATGCCGCCGTTTGCCCAGTTCGATATCCACCCCCAGCGGCCCCTGTGGGCAGAGTGCCAACACCAGCCAGCTGCCACTGTGGCTCAGATTGAAATGCCAGGCATCATCATGCAGCCGGGGCTTGCCGTGGGGGCCGTTGCAAAATTGCAGGCTGGCGGCGGGGCGTTGCAGCCGCTCGGCCAATAGCTGGCGCAACAGGGCGCGGCTCACCAGATATTCCTGACGCCGTTCAGGATGGGTCATGGTTTGCCAGATATGCTGCTCATCGGTTGACAGCCCTTCAGGCAATTGAGCGAGCAGTTCCTGGAATACCCTAGCCGGTTTTAACAAAAAAAGATCGGTTTCGATCATGATTTTTCACTTTAAAAAGGTGCTGAAGCAGGGATAAAAGCCAGTTATCTATGAGACCCAAGGCCCTTTTTGCGATTGTATATTGTTTGGGCATGATCACATTAATTATGAAAAATCGTGCATTTACTTGCAAAAATGTGAGCTCGATAGGGATTTTCACTTGCCTCGATAGAATTCTTGGATATAGTCGGGTGCTGTTGCCTTATAAATTGCCCTTTGGGGCCGTATTTTAACAAGATTTACTATTTAGCGGGGATAAAGGATTGCGCCACCTGATGCTACTGCTGGTCGCGCTCGGAATGGTGGGTTGTGCCTCGGCACCCCAACCCGAGGTCGCGAGCAAGATCGAAGTTTCCATGGTTGAACCTGTAATCGAACCGGAAGCTTCCCAGACACCCGATGTGAATGAAATCCTGACAGTATATAAAGAGTGGCGTGGTGTTCCGTACCGGATGGGTGGCAGTAGCCAGCGCGGTATCGATTGTTCCGCCTTTGCCCGTGAAGTGTTCCGCAATGCCGTCGGTGTTGAATTACCCCGAGATACCCGCTCCCAAGTCCACGAAGGGACGCGCGTTTCCAAACAGGATCTGGTCGAAGGCGATCTGGTCTTCTTCAAAATCAATCGTCGTCTCAACCACGTTGGTATCTATGTCGGCAATGGCGAATTCATCCACGCCTCGACCCGTGCCGGTGTGACGCGCTCCAAGCTGGACAGCCAATACTGGCGCAGCAAGTTCTGGCAAGCTCGCCGGATCGATATCTGAGTCAGGCTGGACAAACGGCTCGCAGTACGGACTGTTTTTCCAACCTCACTTGAACCGGGCTCGATAGCCCGGTTTTTTATGGCTATGTCCCAATTACGTGTTGAAAGGCTAATCTTGAAGTAGGCCATCACCTTGAGGTCTACCATCATGGATACCCCA
>NZ_MQSY01000059.1:0-84765 GCF_001921245.1 Aeromonas sp. YN13HZO-058
ACGGGAGGGGCGTGAATATCAAAGCGTGTTTGCATGAGGCGCTGGGGCGCCCCATGCAACACGTAATTGGGACATAGCCATTTTTTTAGGTTAGAATCGCCGCCCTCATGGCATCAGATGTACTATATGTTGTGCTATTTATTTTAGATGGCACTATTGATTGTGTTTTTGTCGCTGTCATGACGTTGATGCATTCACATAAGGTTGATTGAAAATGGCTAAATCCAACCCGGTGCTGGAGAGTGAACTCGGCTCCCGCCTCATCCCCCTGCAGGAAACGTCCCTCGAGATCTGGGACAGCAAGTATCGTCTCAAGAGCAAGGATGGGGCCCCCATAGATGGCTCTATCGACGAGACCTACCAGCGGGTTGCCCGCGCCCTGGCCGAGCAGGAGTTGGAGCCTGATGCCTGGTATGAGCCCTTCTTGTGGGCGCTGCGCAACGGCGCCATTCCGGCGGGGCGTATCACCTCCAACGCGGGTGCCTTCGAGCACAAGCCGGCCACTTCAACCATCAACTGTACCGTCTCCGGTACCATCGAAGATTCGATGGACGATATTCTCGGCAAGGTGCACGAGGCGGGCCTGACCCTGAAGGCGGGCTGCGGCATTGGTTATGATTTCTCGACCCTGCGTCCGCGCGGCGCCTTCGTCTCGGGTGCCGGTGCCTATACCTCGGGCCCGCTCTCCTTCATGGATATCTACGACAAGATGTGTTTCACCGTCTCGTCAGCTGGCGGTCGGCGCGGCGCCCAGATGGGCACCATGGATATCCGTCACCCCGATGTGATCGAATTCATCCAGGCCAAGCGGGAAGATGGCCGCTTGCGTCAGTTCAATCTCTCCCTGCTCATCACCGAGGATTTCGTCAAGGCGGTGAAAGAGGATGCGCCCTGGTCGCTGATCTTCCCCTACACCGCCAAAGAGGTGGAGCAGGATGGCATTGCGCTAGATGATCCTGCTCAGGTGCTCTGGGCCGACTGGCCCAACAAAGAGGGCGTTGTCTTTAACGAGCTGGGGCAGGTTGCCTGCAAGGTCTACAAAACCATGCCAGCCCGCAAGCTGTGGAATGTCATCATGACCTCCACCTATGACTATGCCGAGCCCGGCTTCATCCTGATCGACAAGGTCAACCAGATGAACAACAACTGGTTCTGTGAAGAGATCCGCGCGACCAACCCCTGTGGCGAGCAGCCGTTGCCACCTTACGGTGCCTGTCTGCTTGGCTCGGTCAATCTGACCAAGTTTGTACGCGACCCTTTTACCGAAAACGCGGCGTTCGATTGGCAGGCGTTTCGCAAGGTGGTGGCCATCTTCACCCGCATGCTCGACAACGTAGTGGAGATCAACCAGCTGCCGCTGGCCAAGCAGCGCGAGGAGATAATTAACAAGCGCCGTCACGGCATGGGTTTCCTGGGGCTTGGTTCGACCCTCACCATGCTGCAGATCAAGTACGGCTCCGCTGCATCCGTGGCCTTTACCGAGCAGGTATCCCAGGAGCTGGCGATGACCGGCTGGCAGGAATCCCTGCGTCTGGCAAGGGAGAAGGGCCCGGCGCCCATCATGGAGCAGGAGTTCGAAGTGACCGGCAAGATGCTGCGTCTGCGCCCGGAAATGGCAGCTGATGGCATCAAGGTGGGTGACAAGTTGAAGGGCAAGGTGCTGCACGCGCGCTATAGCCGCTATATGCAGCAGGTTGCCGAGGTGGATCCTGCGCTGGTCGCCGAGCTGGCGGAAGTGGGCGGGCGTTTCACCCACCACAGCAGCATTGCACCCACCGGCACCATTTCGCTGTCACTGGCCAACAACGCCAGCAACGGTATTGAGCCGAGCTTTGCTCACCACTACAGCCGCAATGTCATCAAGCCGGGCAAGAAGAGCAAAGAGAGTGTGGATGTCTACTCCTTCGAGCTGCTGGCCTACCGCGAGCTGGTGAATCCGGCCGCCATGCCTTACAGCGAAGAGGAGGCGAGCCGTCTGCCGGACTATTTCATTACTGCCGATGACATCAGCCCGGCCCAGCACGTGGACATACAGGCGGCGGCCCAACGCTGGATTGACTCCTCCATCTCCAAGACCGCCAACGTGCCGACCGATTTCCCGTTCGAGCAGTTCAAGGACATCTACATGTATGCCTCGGACTCCGGCCTCAAGGGGTGCACCACCTTCCGCTTCAATCCGGAGGCCTTCCAGGGCGTTCTGGTGAAGGAGAAGGATCTGGAGAACACCCTCTATGAGTTCACTCTGGAAGATGGCTCAGTCATCTCCGTCAAGGGGAACGAAGAGATCGAATACGATGGCGAGCTGCACACTGCCGCCAACCTCTACGACGCCTTGAAAGAAGGCTATTACGGTAAATTCTGAGAACGACATTATGGTCAAGAAGATCGACAAGAAAATCGTCGCCTACAAGGTGCGTACCAAGGATGAGCCGCAAGAAGATCTCTCTGCGCAGGATGACGTGGTGCACATGCACGAAACCGTGCTGCGCCCGGAGCGACTGATGGGCACTACCTACAAGCTGAAGACGCCGGAGCATGTCTCCGAGCACTCGCTGTTTATCACCATCAACGACATCATTCTCAACGAGGGCACGGTTCATGAAACCCGCCGTCCGTTCGAGATCTTCATCAACTCCAAGAGCCTGGAGCACTACCAGTGGATCGTGGCGCTGACCCGCATCATCTCTGCCGTATTCCGCAAGGGTGGGGATGTCACCTTCCTGGTGGAGGAGCTGCGCTCGGTGTTTGATCCCAAGGGCGGCTACTGGAACAAGGGCAAGTATGTGCCGTCGCTGATCGCCGAAATTGGCAACGTGATCGAGAGCCATCTCACCGAGATTGGCATGCTCAAGGCAACCGGACTGGACGAGCATCAGCAGGCGTTCCTGGCCGAGAAGCAGGCCGAGCTGAAGGCGGCTCAGGACGCCGAAGAGCAGCAGGCGAACAGTGGTTTTCCGGCCAATGCCGCGCTCTGCTACAAGTGCCATACCAAGGCGCTGGTGCTGAAGGATGGCTGCATGACCTGCCTCAACTGTGGCGACTCCAAGTGCGGCTGACAGACATGCCCAAGTAGTTGAACGATAGAGAAAAGACCGGCCACAGTGCCGGTCTTTGCATTGCTGTTTTTATGCGCAATCAAATCAGGCGGCCAAGTGATTTGTTGCGCGATAGTAAAATCGGGCGTAGCGTTGAAGGTAATAAAACTGTCACGGCCGTGTGGTTTCAATGACATCTGAGATTCACACACGTGGCCCTTCAGTGCCAAGGAGGATGCTTATGGACAATACGGACCGAAAGCTGTTTATCCTGGATACCAACGTTCTGCTTCACGAACCCCTCGCTATCTACTCCTTCAAAGAGCACGACGTGCTCATCCCCATGACGGTGCTGGAAGAGCTCGATAACATCAAGGATCGCAACAAGGATGTCAGCCGCGACGCGCGGGTGGCCATTCGTGCGCTGGAAGATGTGTTCCGTGATGCAACCCCGGATCAGATCACCCAAGGCGTGCCGCTGGCTGGCGAAGCGAGCGGCAATATCTGCATCTTCAGCGATCACCATCTGCCGCAGGATGCCGAGGTGTTTACCGACAAGGAGGCCGACAACCGCATCATCAACGCGGCCCTCTATCTGCAAAAGCACGAGTTGAAGCGTCAGGTGGTGCTGGTCACCAAAGACATCAACATGCGCCTCAAGGCCAAGGGGGCCGGGCTTGCTCACGTTGAAGATTACCGTAGCGACCAGCTGATCGACGATATCCGCCTGCTGGCTAAAGGCTTTCAGGTTGTGCCCGGCAGCTTTTGGGAGCGGGTTGGCGAGTGCGAGAGCGAGACCCATGGCCGCGACACCATCCATGTGATCGATGCCAATCTGCTGGAAGGCGTTCACGTTAACCAGTACCTGATCGACGAGGAGAACTTCTTCGCCGCCCGGGTGCTCAGCCATGATGGCAACAAGATCCGCATCAAGGATCTGGGGCGCGAGCGACTGATGTCCCGTAAGGCGTGGGGTGTGCATCCCAAGAACGTCTATCAGGGGATGGCGCTGGATGCACTGCTGGATCCGCACATCGATCTGGTGATCCTGACCGGCCCGGCCGGTTGCGGCAAGACCTTGCTGGCCATGGCTGCTGCGCTGGAGCTGGTGATTGAGAAGGGGATCTACGAGAAGGTCATTGTCACCCGGAATACCCCGGAAATTGCCGAGAGCATCGGTTTCCTGCCCGGCACCGAAGAGGAGAAGATGATGCCCTGGCTGGCGGCGGTGACCGACACCCTGGAGGTGCTGCACAAGCAGGACGAGAACATGAGCGGCTCGCTCAGCTACATCATGGAGAAGGCCAACATCCAGTTCAAGTCGGTCAACTTCATGCGCGGGCGCAGCATCCAGAACACCTTCGTGCTGCTGGATGAGTGCCAGAACCTGACAGCCTCCCAGATCAAGACCATCATCACCCGCTGCGGCGAGGGTACCAAGATCGTCTGCTCCGGTAACCTGGCACAGATCGACTCCAACTACCTGAGCCCGGTGACCTCGGGTCTCACCTACATCGTCGAGCGTTTCAAGGATTTCGACGGCAGTGCCAACATCTTCCTCAACGGCGTGGTACGCAGCCGACTGGCTTCGTTCGCCGAGGAAAATCTCTGATTTAGCTGACTATCTTCATATGAAAAAGGGAAGCCACTTGGCTTCCCTTTTTTGATCCCGTCACCAGTTCAGTGTCCTTGGGTCACTGTCCAAGGTAGCGCAGCAGCCCCGGGTGGTTGCTGTGTTGCAGGATGTCGGGTTTGCCCTGCAGGGCGATGCGCCCCTCGTCGACGAACAGCACCTGATCGGCGATGAGCTGGGCATCTTCCGGATTGTGGGAAATCATCAACACGGTGATGCCCTGTTCGCAGGCGAGGCGGGCCACTTCGGCCAGCATCTCCCGACGCAGGGCGGGATCAAGGGCCGAGAAGGGTTCATCCAGCAGTAGCAGCGGTTTTCCACGCACCAGCGCCCGGGCCAGCCCAACTCGCTGCTGCTGGCCGCCGGAGAGCTGCTCCGGCAGGCGGCTTAGCATCTCGCCAAGACCGACTCGCGTGGCTGCATCGATCACCTGTGCCCGCTGTGCGGCGCTCAGGTGCAGGCCAGGGTGTAGACCGATGGCGATGTTGTCGAACACCGACAGGTGGAGGAACAGGTTGTGATCCTGAAACAGGGTGGTGACCGGTCGCTCGGCCGGGCCCAGCGGCAGCAGATCTTCGCCATCGAAGCTGAGGCGGCCCGATTCCACCGGCACGAAGCCGGCGATCATCCCGAGCAGGGTCGATTTGCCTGCGCCGCTTGGGCCAATCAGTGCGGTGATCTCCCCCTTGGGCAGCTTCGCGCTGAAGCTGACGCGCCAGTCGGGGTAGCTGGTCACCAGCGTATCAATGTTCAGCATGTTTTCCTCCAAGCCCCCGTTCCACCAGCCAGAACAGGGAGAAACAGAGTGTCAGCAGTAGCAGGGCGGTGGCGGCTGCCTCGGTCAGTCGGTAGCTGCCGAGCTGCTGGTAGAGCAGCCAGGGCAGGGTGGTGAGCTCCTGACTGCCAAACATGGCGATGGCGCCGAGATCCCCCAGCGAGAGGATCATCGACAGCGCCATCGCCAGTGCCAGCGGGCGGCGCAGCAGCGGCCACTCCACCAGTCGCAGGCGATGCAGGCCGCGCACCCCCAGACTGTCTGCCAGCCGGTCGTATTGGCGCACCACCAGTTGCATGGGGGCGGAGAGGGTGCGCAGCACATAGGGCAGTGCCATCAGGGCGTTGACCAGTACTACCAGCCAGGGGCCAAGGGCAAAAACATCGGTGAACGGCATAAACAGGATAAAGAGGCCGGTGGAGAGCACCACCGCCGGGATCATCAGGATCATCGAGCCGCTGGCCTCCCACATGGCGGCAGCCCGCCGCTGGCGGGTGCGCACCTTGAGGTGACGGCTGGTCAGCAGCAGGCCGCTGCCGAGCAGGGTCGCCAGGGTGCCTGCCGCCAGTGCAATCAGCAGGGACTGGCCGCTCGCCTGCCACAGCTTGCTGGAGGTGAGCGCCGTCAGCAGGCCGGGGTGAAGGCCAGCCACCACGATAGCCAGCAGTGGCGGCAAAAAGATGGCGAGCCCGATGCAGAGCGAGAGCGCATCCACCACGGCCGTGCCCGGCTGATGGCGATCCGGCCGCAGGCAGGGGCGACGTGGAGTCACCCTGCTGGCCGGCGTACTCTGCAGCTTGTGTTGCAGGGCGAGTAGGGCTGCGGTCAGGATAAGTTGCACCAGCGCCAGTCCGCCTGCGGTGGCGAGATCGAAGTCAAAGCGTAGCGCCTGATAGACGGCCACCTCCAGCGTGGTGGATTTCGGCCCGCCTCCCAGCGCCAGCACTGTGGTGAAGCTGGTAAAGCAGAGCATGAAGATGAGGCTGGCAAGTCCCGGCAATATGCCGCGAATAAGCGGCCACTCCAGCAGCCGGAAGATGTGGTTTGATCGCATGCCGAGCTGGCTGGCGAGGCGCCAGCTCGATTCGGGGATACTATCTATGCTCTGCAGCATCAGCCGTGCCGCCAGTGGCATGTTGAAGAAGACGTGGGCCAGCAGGATGCCAAACAGGCCGTAGAGGTAGTTGCCGGGATCCTGCCCCAGTGAGCGCAGCAGTTGCGGCAGCCACCCCTGTTTGCCGTGTACCGCCACGATGCCGAAGATGGCGATGATGACCGGCAGCACCAGCGAGAGGCCGAACAGCTTGATCAGCAGGGTGCGGCCAACGAAACGGCGCCGCGCCAGCGCGCGGGCCACCGGAATGGCCAGCCCCAGGCTCAGCAGGGTGGAGAGCAGTGCCTGCCCCAGACTGAACCCCAGCACATGGCGCAGATAAGGATCTGCGAGCAGGGTGCGGGGTGCCAGCGCACCGGCCTGCCACAACAGGGCCGCCAGCGGCCCGAGAGATAACAGCAGGATCAACAGGGTGGCTGCACTGCCCGGCAGCCACCAGAGGGGACGAGCCTGTGGTTTCAGATAACGGCTCACTGGGTGACGGCTTGCAGCCACTCGCGGATCCACCCTTTGCGATTGGCGGCGACCTCATCGCTGCTGAAGGCGAGCGGCTTGGCTACAGTGATCATCTGCTCGAAGCCCTTGGGCAGCGGCGTGTCGATCACCGGATACATCCAGTTACCGGTCGGGATTTCCTGCTGGAAGGCGGGGCTCACCATAAATTGCAGGAACTGCTCAGCCAGCTTCTCCTGTTTGGCGCTCTTCAGTTTGGCGGCCACTTCCACCTGACGGTAGTGCCCCTCCTCAAACGCCGCCGCCTGATACTGGGGCTTGTTCTCGGCAATCAGGTGATAGGCCGGAGAGGTGGTGTAGGAGAGCACCATGTCCGCTTCGCCATCGAGGAACATGCCATAGGCCTCTGACCACCCTTTGGTGACGGTGACCGTCTTCTTGGCCAGCTCGGCCCAGGCGGCAGGCGCCTTGTCGCCGTAGACAGACTTCATCCACAGCATCAGCCCCTGTCCCGGGGTGGAGGTGCGGGGATCCTGATAGATCACCTTGAGGTCGGGGCGCTCCACCAGCTCTTTCAGGCTCTTGGGTGGCTGCTTGAGTTTGTCCTTGTCATAGACAAAGGCGAAGTAGCCATAGTCGTAGGGGACAAAGGTGTCGTCCTGCCAGCCACCCGGCACCTTGATGCCGTTGAGCTTGGCGGGATGGGGGGCGAACAGGCCGCTCTGCTTGGCTTCACTGATGAGGGCATCGTCGAGCCCCAGCACCAGATCAGCTTTGCTGTGGTTGCCCTCCAGTCGCAGCCGGTTGAGGATGGCCACGCCATCTTCGAGGGGAACCAGATTGAGGGTGCAGCCGCACTCTTTCTCGAAGGCTTGTTTGATCTTGGGCCCCGGACCCCACTCGGCAGTGAAGGAGCTGTAGGTGTAGACGGTGAGGGTGTCGGCGGCGAACACATTGGCCGACAGCAGGCCGGTGGTGACCAGCAGCAGGGTCTTCATGGGTGGCACTCCCTATTACTTGTTAATAACGAGGTGCCAGCGGGTGAGGGCGCAAAAAATGAGCGCCATGCCTCAAATTCCTCCGCCAGCATTATCTGGATCAGGTACACGGGTATAATCTCAGCGGTAAACCGCACCCCGTTTGAGAAACGAATCGCATTGTATTAACGTTCTTTTGGGTAGACCAGCACAATTGTGCAATACCCATGAGATGACGCCCACCCAACAGAGGATGTTCGCGTGCTTACCAATACCAAGGAAAGGCGTGCCTTTGCGCGCATGGTCATCAATGCTCCGGTCACCGTCTATCAGCAGCAGCTGGTGCTGGAGGGGATCTGCCGGGATCTCAGTGCCAACGGCATGGGGATTGCGGTCTCTGAACACCAGCTCGACATCAATCAGCCCATCCGGATCAGTCTTGCCACCAACAACAACCTGTTGCCTCCCTTTGAAGCCCATGCCCGTATTATCCGGGTGCTGGAGGAGGAGAGCGGGTTGCTGCTGGCGGTAGAGTTTCTGCCTCAGGGTTAATCCTTTCTCTTCCTATCGGCAGAGGGAGGGGATTACCCTTTTTCCTGAACCGGTTGCACACTCAACTGCTTGCTATCGACCAGCGTTTTGCTGGTCGATGCTATTTGGCCAGCAGGCAAGGTGGCGGGGCCGGTGGGTTCGAGCAGCAGGTAGTTCTGCCCCTGCCAGTTGAGAGTCACATCCCCCGGCTTGGCGGGCAGGTCAACGGCCAGCAGCGCATGGCCGGGGATGAACACCATGGCCTGTTTCAGCTCGGGAAAGAGCTGGGCCAGCAGGGCGGCCATCAGGGTTACCTTGCTGTCGCAGTCGCCCCGGTTCTGCTCCAATACCTGACGGGGCGGGAGAAAGCCCTTGCCCTGCCTGCCGTTCAGGCTGTCGAGCTGCTGATAGGGGATGCTCTGGATAAAGGTGAGCATATGGGCCACGGTTTTCTGGCGCGCTTCTGTTTCGGTACTGCCCTGCTGTTTGAGTTGATCCGCCAGTGGAGCCAGCCCGCTGCGACTCTCCAGCGCTATGCGCACATGATCCTGCTTCACCGCCAGCTGCCCGTCGGGGGTGTTGAAGTACTGGAAGTAGTGTTTGGTCAGCCACGCCTGCTCCTCTTTGCTCCGCTGGGACTGCAGAAAGGCCATCGCCTCGCGCGCCTTGTCCTGATTGCGGCTTTTCAGATGCAGCTCCAGCGAGGGACGGGCGAGGGTGAACTGCACCTCGGGGTAGTTCTGGCGCACCTCCCGCAGTAACACCTGCAACACCTCCTCCTGCATTCTCGCCGGGCGATAGGCGATAAGGGGCGGCAACTTGCCCTGTTCGAGCCGGTAGGTGAGCTGCTGGGGTTTGCCTTCGCTATCCTGCCAGCCGACGCTGATCTGGCCGAGGCTGTTGTTGAAGCTGGTTTGGCTGGCCCCCGCAGGCAGGGCAAGCAGCAGGGCACAGAGCAGAGGAATTGCCGTCGGTCTCTTCATCATCCTTTCCTGTGGCACGGGCCAGTTCCGGTGGCCCAAAGTGGGAAGCGTAGCAGACAGTAAAACAGGGAGCCGAAGCTCCCTGTTGATTCTACTCGTTTTTTTGCAACTGGCGCGTTAAATCCAGCTCGGCTGCTTCGCCTCAAAGGCGCTGATGGCGGCCTCGTGCTGCAGGGTCAGACCGATGGCATCCAAGCCGTTGAGCAGGCAGTAACGGCGGAACTCGTCGATCTCGAAACCGAAGCTGAGGCTACCTGCGCGCACCTGATTGGCTTCCAGATCCACTTCAATCTGGATGCCCGGTTTGGCTGCCACCAGCTGGAACAGGGCGTCAACCTCCTCCTCCTTCAGGCGCACCGGTACCATGCCGTTGTTGATGGCGTTGCCGTAGAAAATGTCGGCAAAGCTCGGCGCTATGATGGTCTTGAAGCCGTAGTCGGCCAGCGCCCAGGGGGCGTGCTCGCGGCTCGACCCGCAGCCGAAGTTCTCGCGGGCCAGCAGAATGCTGGCTCCGGCGAATTGCGGTTGGTTGAGCACGAACTCGGGGTTGGGCTGCTCGCCGGCATCGTCGAGGAAGCGCCAGTCGTGGAACAGGTGCTTGCCAAAACCGATGCGGTTTACTTTTTGTAAAAACTGTTTGGGAATGATGGCGTCGGTGTCGACGTTGGCGCTGTCGAGGGGGACGACGATCCCTTTATGCTGTTTGAATCCTGTCATCGTAATGTCCTCTTACAGTACGCGAATGTCGGCGAAGCGGCCGGTGACGGCAGCGGCGGCGGCCATGGCCGGGCTCACCAGGTGAGTGCGGCCGGCGCGGCCCTGACGCCCTTCGAAGTTGCGGTTGCTGGTGGAGGCGCAGCGCTCTCCCGGTTGCAGCCGGTCGTTGTTCATGGCCAGACACATGGAGCAGCCGGGCAGGCGCCACTCAAAACCAGCCTCGATGAAGATCTTGTCCAGACCCTCGGCTTCGGCCTGTGCCTTCACCTGCTCGGAGCCCGGCACCACCAGCGCCTGTACGCCAGCAGCGACCTTGCGACCGCGGGCGATGGCGGCTGCGGCGCGCAGATCCTCGATGCGGCTGTTGGTGCACGACCCGATGAACACCTTGTCGATGGCGACGTCGGAGAGCTTCTGGCCCGGTTGCAAGTCCATGTAGGCGAGCGCCTTGCGGGCGGACTGCTGCTCCATCAGATCGCTAAAGGATTCCGGTGCCGGAATGGGTTCATTAACGGCAATCACCTGCCCCGGATTGGTACCCCAGGTGACCTGCGGGGCGATGTCGGCGGCGTCCAGCGCCACTTCAGCATCAAACTTGGCATCGGCGTCGCTCTTGAGGCTCTGCCAGTAGGCGATAGCCTGCTCCAGTACCTCGCCCTTGGGGGCAAACTCCTTGCCACGAATGTAGTCGATGGTGGTCTGGTCGGGGGCGATCATGCCGGCCTTGGCGCCGAGCTCGATGGCCATGTTGCACACCGTCATCCGCCCTTCCATGGTGAGCCCTTCGATGGCTTCGCCAGCGAACTCCACCACGTAGCCGGTACCGCCAGCGTGGCCAACTTTACCGATGATAGCCAGCACTACATCCTTGGCGCTGATCCCCTCGGCCAGCTTGCCGTTGACCGAAATCCGCATGGTCTTGGCACGGCCCTGTTTCAGGGTCTGGGTGGCCATAACATGTTCCACCTCGGAAGTGCCGATGCCGAACGCCAGTGAACCGAAGGCACCGTGGGTGGCGGTGTGGGAGTCGCCACAGACGATGGTGGTTCCGGGCAATGTGATACCGAGCTCGGGGCCCATCACATGGACGATCCCCTGATATTTGTGGTTGAGATCGTAGAGGCGAACCCCGAACTCTTTGCAGTTGTCGGCCAGCGTCTCCATCTGGATGCGGGCCATCTCGCCGGAGGCAGCGATGTCCTTGGTGGTGGTGGAGACGTTGTGATCCATGGTGGCCCAGGTCAGATCCGGGCGGCGCAGCTGGCGGTTCATGGCGCGCAGGCCGTCAAATGCCTGCGGGCTGGTCACTTCATGCACCAGGTGGCGGTCGATGTAGATGAGGGGCGTTTCCCCTTCCACTTCCCGTACCACGTGGGCGTCGAATACTTTCTGATAGAGGGTCTTGGCCATTGCTTCTCTCTTCCTTGTTATCTGTTCTTCAGCTCAGATCCGGGCGGCGATCTGGCTGCCCATCTCGGACGTGCTCTGCACCGGATGGCGGGCGCTGGCCTGATGCAGGTCGGCGGTGAAGTAACCCTCGGCCAGGGTCTGGGCCACGGCCTGCTCGATGGCCTGGGCGGCAGACTCTTGGCCCAGGCTGTAACGCAGCATCAGGGCGGCGGAGAGGATCTGGGCGATGGGGTTGGCGATCCCTTTGCCTGCGATATCGGGAGCTGAGCCACCGGCCGGTTCGAACAGGCCGAAACCCGATTCGTTGAGGCTGGCGGAGGGGAGCAGCCCCATGGAGCCGGTGATCATGGCGCACTCGTCGGAGAGGATGTCGCCGAACAGGTTGGAGCAGAGCAGCACATCGAACTGGGACGGATCCTTGATGAGCTGCATGGTGGCGTTGTCGATATACATATGGTTCAGTTCGACATCGGGATAATCCTTGGCTACTTGAGTCACCACCTCACGCCACAGGATGGAGGAGGCGAGCACGTTGGCCTTGTCGATGGAGGTGACCTTGCCACGGCGAACACGAGCCGATTCGAAGGCGATCTTGGCGATGCGTTCGATCTCGAAGCGATGGTACACCTCGGTGTCGAATGCCTTCTCGTTCGCCCCTTCTCCCTCGCGCCCTTTGGGCTGGCCGAAGTAGATGCCGCCGGTCAGCTCGCGCACGCAGGCGATGTCAAAACCGCGATCGGAGATGTCGGCGCGCAGCGGGGAGAACTGCTCCAGACCGGTGTAGATACGGGCAGGGCGCAGGTTGCAGAACAGTTTGAAGTGAGCGCGCAGGGGCAGCAAGGCTCCACGCTCCGGCTGATCGTTGGGCGGCAGATGTTCCCACTTCGGGCCGCCGACCGAGCCAAACAGCACGGCATCGGCCGCCTCGCAGCCTGCAATGGTGCTCTGGGGCAGCGGGGTGCCGTGGTTGTCGATGGCGATGCCGCCCACGTCATGGCGATCATACTCGAGGGCGAAACCGAACTTGGCCTGCACCTTTTCCAGCACCTTGACGGCCTCGGCCATCACTTCCGGGCCAATGCCGTCACCCGGTAATACTGCGATCCGATAACTGCTCATACTGTCTCCGTCTTGATAGTGTTATTTCGTTCCATCTGTTCGGCGACCTGATCGGCGCGCCAGATGCTGTTGATCACATGGAGCAGGGCGTGGGCCGAGGATTCGATGATGTCGGTGGCCAGTCCCATGCCGTGGAATTTGCGCCCCTTGTATTCGGCGACGATATCGACCTGACCGAGGGCATCTTCCCCCTCGCCCTTGCTCTTGAGGGCATATTTGTCGATGCGGATCTCATAACCGGTAATGCGGTTGATGCACTGGTAGACCGCATCCACCGGGCCGTTGCCGGTAGCCGCTTCGCAGATCAGATCCTGCCCCACTTTCAATTTGACCGAGGCGGTGGCCAGCACCGAGCTACCGCTCTGCACCCCGAGGTACTCCAGCTTGAAGTGCTCCGGCTCTTCGTGGATCTGGCTGAAGAAGGCCAGCGCTTCGAGGTCGTAGTCGAACACCTGTCCCTTCTTGTCGGCCAGGGTCAGGAACTTGCCGTAGAGGTGGTCGAGGTCGTAGCTGCTCTCGGCGTAGCCCATGGACTCCATCCGGTGCTTGATGACGTGGCGGCCGGAGCGGGAGGTCATGTTGAGGTTGTTCTGGGTCAGACCAATGCTCTCGGGAGTGATGATTTCGTAGGTATTTTTCGCCTTGAGCACCCCATCCTGATGGATGCCGGAGCTGTGGGAGAAGGCGTTGGCCCCGACGATCGCCTTGTTGGGCTGCACCGGCATGTTGCAGAGCTGGCTGACCAGGGTGCTGGTGCGATGAATTTCGTTGTGACGGATATTGGTTTGCACCCCGAGCAGGTCGGCGCGGGTCTTCAGGATCATCGCCACCTCTTCCAGCGAGCAGTTGCCCGCCCGTTCACCGATGCCGTTGATGGTGCACTCGATCTGGCGGGCTCCCATCTGCACCGCGCCGATGGAGTTGGCCACCGAGAGCCCCAGATCGTCGTGGCAGTGGACCGAGATGATGGCCTTGTCGATGTTGGGGACCCGGTTGAACAGGGTGTGGATGATGCCGGAGAACTCGGTCGGTACCGTGTAGCCCACGGTATCGGGGATATTGATGGTGCGGGCCCCCGCCTTGATGGCGGCTTCTACCATGCGGCAGAGATTATCAATCGGCGTGCGGCCTGCATCCTCGCAGGAGAACTCCACATCGTCGGTGTAGCGCAGGGCGTGCTTGATGGCGCCGACCCCCATCTCCAGCACATCCTCGAAGCTCTTTTTCAGCTTGCTCTCCACATGGATGGAGGAGGTGGAGATAAAGGTGTGGATGCGAAACGCATCGGCGACCCGCAAGGCTTCACCGGCAGCGTCGATATCCTTGGGCAGGGCGCGGGCGAGGGCGCAGACCCGGCTGTTTTTGATGTGGCGTGCTATGGTCTGCACCGATTGAAAATCGCCGGGAGAGGAGACCGGGAAGCCCACCTCCATGACGTCGACACCGAGCCGCTCCAGTGCCTGGGCGATCTGCAGCTTCTCCTTGACTGTCAAACTGGCCGCCAGGGCCTGCTCACCATCACGCAAGGTGGTGTCGAATATGATGACCCGATCTGACATGTGACTTCCCTCTTCCTAAGTTCGGTAACGTGCATCCTGCGGCGGCATAAAAAAACCCGTGCAGGGTGCACGGGTTTTTGTAAATTCCGGCGATGCCTTAGCCCGGCTACAAGGATCCCGCGCGAGTTAACGCGATTAGGGAGATTAGTAGTAGCGGGGTGGCGATATGCATGACGTTGTTATTCCTTCCAGTCGATAACGCTTTTACCAATATCGAGATTTTTATGCTGTGTCAACACGGAAGGTCAGGGGCAATCTGCTGACGTATTTAATCGGATTGTAAAGGATTGCAAATTTCCTTGTCCCATATTCGGCCCATGACCGATTATCTGGTCATTCCTGCTGTGCTCTATTCTCTGCACAACCAGATCGACTTATCAGCATTGGCTGAATTATCTGAGGTGTTAAATGGAAAAACGTAGACCTGGTCGTCCGGTCGGACGTTCTGACATTCGTGACAAGTTGCTTGCTGCCGCCCGTGAGCGTTTTCTCAATACTCCCTATAGCAAGGTGACTACACGCGAAATTGCCGAGCTTGCTGGCTCCAATCTGGCAATGATCCACTACTACTTCGGCAGTAAAGAGGGTCTTTACAAAGCGGTGCTGGGCGATGTCGCCGAGCCCCTCGACCATGCCTGGCAAGATGAACACAGCAATCACAGCCTCAACGAGCTGCTCAACACCTACTATCAGGTGATGGCGCCCAATAGCGAGCTGACCTCGGCCATCTCCAGCGCATTGTCGACCGAGAAGAGCCCTGGCCGGGATTTTGTGCTGAACCGCCTGCTGGAACGTCAGCTGCCGCAGTTCGATGCCCTGCTGGAAACCATGAAGTCCAACGGCGAGCTGGGTGACAACCTGGATCCCGAGATGCTGAAGATCTCTTTCCTCAGCATGATGTGGCAGCCGTTCGTGATGAAAGATCTCTACGAGCAGGTGTTTGGCCTGAAAGTGGATGAGCACTTCATGGCCCGTCTGGCGGATCACAACTGCCGTCTGATGGAGACCGGCCTGCGCGGCAGCCACTGATTTTGCCGCAACATCGAGATTAAAAAGGGCCATTCGGCCCTTTTTTCATAAATCTGTTATCCCTCGTTCAACGTAACGTCATCCCGCTTTCCTACTCTGCAAGCAGAATTCAGGGAAGGAGGGGATATGAACAAGATCCAGCAATGGGACCTGCAGGTGTGCCGGGTCTGCCTGCTGCACGGCTACAACCGGCAGCTGGCGAGGGTGAGTCGCCTCATTTCCCGTACCGGTGATGGCCCGCTGTACGCCGTGCTGGCCGCCCTGCTCTGGTGGCAGGGTGAGGCAGAGCGGGAACTGGTGCGACTGGCGCTGCTCGCCTTCGCCATCGAGCTGCCCCTCTATCTGCTGCTGAAAAACAGCCTGAAACGGCAACGGCCTATCGGCTTGCCGGTCTTTATCACCCCCTCCGATCGCTACAGCCTTCCCTCCGGCCACACCGCCGCTGCCTTTCTGATGGCCACCATACTGGCGACCGGCTTTCCGCTCTGGGCCCCCCTGCTGTTTGGCTGGGCGACGCTGGTGGGGGCATCGCGATTGTTACTCGGGGTACACTACCTGAGCGATCTGGTGGCCGGAGCCCTGCTGGGTGGCGGTTGCGCCGTGCTGGCGCTCGGCTGGAGCCACTCATGAGGATACTGTTTGGGGTGCAAGGCACCGGCAACGGTCATATCAGTCGCAGTCGCACCCTGGCTCGGGCGCTGCGCACGGCAGGGGTCGAGGTGGATTATCTCTTTAGCGGCCGTCCTGCCGAGCGCTACTTCGACATGGAGGAGTTTGGTGCCTACCGCGCCTTTGCTGGCCTCACTTTTGTCAGTCACGAGGGGCGGGTCTCGCCGTGGCGCACCCTGCAGGCCGCCTCGCCGCTCACCTTCTGGCGGGATCTGCGGGCCCTCGATTGCAGCGAATACGATCTGGTGGTGAGCGATTTTGAGCCGCTGACCGCCCACGCTGCCCGCCGCTATGGCAAGCCGAGCCTCACCATCAGTCATCAGGCCAGCTTCAACTGGCCCATCCCGCGCTGGGGGGAGGACGGGGTCAGCCGCCAGCTGATGCGCCACTTTGCTCCTGTGGATCAGCTGCTCGGGCTGCACTGGTTTCACTTTGGTCACCCCTTGTTGCCGCCGGTGATTGACCCCATCGCCGCTGCGCCGGATAACGGCGAGATTCTGGTCTATCTGCCGTTCGAGCAGACCGAGGCGATCGCCGCCCTGTTGTCGCGCTTTGGTCAGCAGCGCTTCGTCTGCTTTCACCCCGCCATTCGTACCCCGAGCCAATGGCGCAACCTGCGCTTCGAGCCGCCGTCGCGGCACGGGTTTGTCGCTGTGCTGGCCGGTTGTCGCGGCGTCATCTCCAACGCGGGTTTCGAGCTGGCCTCCGAGGCGCTCACCCTCGGCAAGAAGCTGTTGGTCAAGCCCCTCGGCGGTCAGTTCGAGCAGCTGACCAACGGCAAGACGCTCGAGATGATGGGGCTGGCGACCCTGATGGATGTGCTGGATGCCAATCTGGTGCGCACCTGGCTCGACAGCGCCTCGCCGGGGGCGGTCTGCTACCCCGATGTAGCGGGGGAGCTGGCCCGCTGGCTGGCGGCGGGCGCTGACGAGAGCGTAGCCTCTCTGTCGCGCCGGCTATGGGCGCGCACCCTGTTTCCGGAGGAGGTGAGTGATCGCCTGAGCGAGCTGGATGGGGGCGACTGTTTATCCAGCTGCTGGTTATCGCAAGTGAGCGTTGTTGACTAGACTGAAAGGCGATCCCACCAAGGAGAGGACGGAGCAAATGCGCTTTACCAATGAGAATGGCGAAACCATGACGCTGGCGGACAATCTGACCCTGCACGAGTTGCTCGATATGGGCGTCAGCATCTCGGTCAGTGAAGAGACCGATCCGGATCAGCAGATCTGGCTGGCGGAGCCGGATCAGGACAACTGAGTCATCATCCGGCATCAAGCCCACCGCTGAGCGGTGGGCTTTTTTGTGGCTGTTTTCCCCCTCAGCGGAATGATCCGCTGGCCATTCCCCGACTTCCTTCCCGTTTGTCTCATGGTCGCTGCGGCAACTCATTGAATGTTAATAGCCGGTTGAAATCTATGACTGTTCTGGCCAGACAAAGCCGTGGACAACCGTTCATTGGCGGGTTAAGTTGGTTTTTCACCCGATTTTCGGGTGAATGACGGAAAAATCCTTTTTTTCACCTGTCGACGGGGCTGAATCGGGCCGATCTGCATTCAGATAACAACAAGAAACGGATCGGGCCGTGCCGGGAAGCACGGCATCGTCGGCGGGATTCGCTAAACGGAGCAAAGCCTGGAGGGCTTTATCATGGAGATGTTATCAGGCGCCCAGATGGTGGTTAGAGCGCTGGAAGATCAGGGAGTTGAGCACGTCTTCGGCTACCCTGGTGGCTCAGTGCTCGACATCTATGACGCTCTCTTCGAAAACGGCAAGATGGAGCATGTCTTGGTGCGGCACGAGCAAGCCGCGGTTCACATGGCAGACGGTTACGCCCGTTCCACCGGCAAGGTGGGGACTGTGTTGGTAACGTCAGGCCCGGGAGCGACCAACTGCATTACCGGTATTGCCACCGCCTATATGGATTCCATTCCGCTGGTGATCCTCTCCGGCCAGGTGCCAACCAGCATGATCGGTGAGGATGCGTTCCAGGAGACCGACATGATCGGTATCTCCCGCCCGGTGGTGAAGCACAGCTTCCTGTGCAAGAAGGCGAGCGATATTCCCGAGGCCATCAAGAAGGCCTACTACATTGCCGCCAGCGGCCGCCCGGGGCCGGTGGTGGTGGATCTGCCCAAAGATGTGCAGAACCCGAAAGAGAAATTCCCCTACCAGTATCCCGAGTCGGTCTCCCTGCGCTCCTACAACCCGACCAAGTCTGGCCACAAGGGCCAGATCAAGCGGGCGGCCAAGCTGCTGGTGGATGCCCAGCGCCCGGTAATGTATGTGGGCGGCGGCGCCATCAACGCCAATGCGGATCATCTTGTGACCAAGCTGGCCGAGCTCTTGAACCTGCCGGTGACCACCACCCTGATGGGGCTGGGGGCCTTCTCCGGCGTCCATCCGCAATTTATCGGCATGCTGGGGATGCACGGCACCTTCGAAGCCAACAAGAGCATGCACAACGCGGATCTCATCTTCGCCGTGGGTGCCCGCTTCGATGACCGCGTCACCAACAACGTGGCCAAGTTCTGCCCCAACGCCACCATAGTCCACATCGACATCGACCCCACCTCCATTTCCAAGACGGTGCAGGCCCATGTACCCATCGTCGGCTCGGTGGAAACCGTGCTGGAGCAGATGCTGGAGGTGATCCGCGAGTGTGGCTTCGATAACGACAAGGAGGCGCTGGCGGAGTGGTGGAGCCAGATCAACCAGTGGCGCTCCCGTCACTGCCTGGCCTACGAAAAATCGGCCACCCAGATCAAGCCGCAACAGGTGATCGAGACCCTCTACAAGGTGACTCAGGGTCAGGCATTCGTTGCCTCCGACGTGGGCCAGCACCAGATGTTTGCCGCCCTTTACTACCCGTTTGCCAAGCCGCGCCAGTGGATAAACTCAGGGGGCCTCGGCACCATGGGCTTTGGTATTCCGGCTGCCATGGGGGCCCAGTTTGCCAACCCGGATGCGGTGGTCTGCTGCGTCACCGGCGACGGCTCGGTACAGATGAACATTCAGGAGCTCTCGACCTGCTTGCAGTACGGGGTGCCCATCAAGATCATCTCCATCAACAACCGTGCGCTGGGTATGGTCAAGCAGTGGCAGAAGATGTTCTACGGCGGCCGTCACAGCCACTCCTACATGGAGTCCCTGCCGGACTTCGTCAAACTGGCGGAAGCCTATGGCCACGTCGGTATCGCGGTGAGCGATCCGGCCGAGCTGGAGAGCGCCATGGAAAAGGCCTTCGCCATGAAGGATCGGCTGGTGTTCATGGATATCTCGGTCGACCCGGATGAGCACGTCTATCCGATGCAGATCAAGTTTGGTGCCATGGACGAGATGTGGCTGAGCAAGACGGAGAGAACCTGACGATGGAACATATTATTTCGGTCGTACTGGTGAATCACGCCGCCGATGAGATGTGGCTGAGCAAGGCGGGGGAAATCTGATGAGACATATAATTTCCGTTCTGCTGGAGAACGAATCCGGCGCCCTGAGCCGCGTGGTGGGCCTCTTCTCCCAGCGTGGCTACAACATCGAGACCCTGACGGTGGCGCCGACCGAGGATCCCACCCTGTCGCGCATGACCATAGTCACCATGGGGGATGAGCGGGTGCTGGAGCAGATCCAGAAGCAGCTGCACAAGCTGGTGGATGTGCTCAAGGTGTGTGACTTGAGCGAAGGGGAGCATATCGAGCGGGAGATCGCGCTGGTCAAGGCGCGCGCCGCCGGTGGGGCCCGTGACGAGCTGAAACGGTTGGCGGATATCTTCCGTGGTCAGATTGTCGACGTCACCCCCGAGCAGTACACGGTACAGCTGGTGGGCACCAGCGAAAAGCTGGATGCCTTTATCAAGACTGCCGCCCAGACCAACGAGATCATCGAAGTAGTGCGCTCCGGCGTCTGCGGTATCTCGCGGGCGGACAAGGCACTGCGGCCCTGATGGCTGGCGGGGCAGCTGATGATGTGTCAGCTGCCGCAGAGTGAAAGGAAAGAGGGCTCTGCGGAGCCCTCTTTGTTTGGTTTTGCTTGACGAGGGTAGAGGTGATGTTCGGTATTCATGATCTGGCACTGTTTATGGTTTCGGGGCTGCTGCTCAATATCATGCCGGGGCCCGACTCCTTGCTGGTCATGCTGCGCAGCGGCTCGCAAGGGTGGCGTGCCGGTTCGGTCGCGACGTTGGGCATCGGCACCGGTGTCATGGTGCATGTGCTGGCAGCGGCCCTCGGCTTGTCGGCTCTGCTCAGCGCCTCGGCCGAGTTGTTTGCCCTCATCAAGCTGGCTGGCGCCATCTACCTCATCTATCTGGGGTTCTCCCTGCTGCGCCAGCAGGCAACAGGATCAATGGAGAGAGGGGCCACTCTGCCTGCCCTCTCCTATGGCCAGATTTACCGGCAAGGGGTGCTGACCAATGTGCTCAACCCCAAGGTGGCGCTCTTTTTCCTCGCCTTCGTGCCCCAGTTCATCGCACCCGATGCCCCCGACAAGGCGCTCGCCTTTATCCTGCTCGGCTGCATCTTCAATCTGGGTGGCATCATCTGGTGTCACCTGCTGGTCTTTACCACCGTCTATGCCAGCCACAAGGTCCGGTTGTCGCAGCGTCTCGGTCGCTGGCTCAACCGGGGCATCGGCACCCTGTTTGTCGGACTCGGGATCAAGCTCGCCAGCGACTAGCACGCCGCTTTCTGACCTGGGGCAGGTTATCGTGCGCGGCGCTGTGGTATGGTCGACGGTCAGCTGCGGGGCAAGCCCCGTTCTCTCTTTTTCAGGCCAGCCCCACTGGCTGCAGCAGCGAGATCCCTTACCCAGATGAACATCGCCCGGCTCAAGAACTTTACCGAGATTGTGAAGAACAACTTCAACATCTCGGCGACGGCGGAGAAGCTCTACACCTCCCAGCCCACCCTCAGCAAGCAGATGAAGATGCTGGAAGATGAGCTGGGGCTCGCCCTCTTTACCCGCAAGGGGAAGAATCTGGTCGGCTTGACCAGCGCGGGTGAAAAGGTGATGGAGCTGGCCAAGGGGGTGGTGGCGCAGGTGGAGCAGATCAACCAGCTGTCGCTGGGGGAGCAGCTGGCCACCAGCGGGGTGTTGCGCATCGCCACTACTCACACCCAGGCGCGCTACAAGCTGCCAGCGGTGATCACCGAGTTCACTCGCCGTTATCCCGAGGTGGCGATCAATCTGCATCAGGGGGCGCCTGCCCAGTTGGCCCAGATGGTGCAAAGCGGCGATGTGGATATGGCGATTGCCACCGAATCCATGTATCTGTTCGATGAGCTGGCAGCGATTCCCTGCCATCGCTGGGGCCGCAGCGTGGTGGTACCCCACGGCCATCCGCTGATCGACTGCCAGCCGCTCTCGATGGCGGATCTGGCTCGCTATCCCCTGATCACCTATGTGTTCGGCTTTACCGGCCGCTCCAAGATGGACAAGGCCTTCAGCCGCCACGGCCTCTCGCCGAAAACCGTGCTGACCGCCACCGATACCGACGTGATCAAGCACTATGTCCGGCTCGGGATGGGGGTCGGGGTGATTGCCAGCGTGGCCTTCGACGAGGGGGACAGGGAGGATCTGGTGAGCCTCAACATCGACCACCTAATAGCCTCGAGCGCCACTCATATCTGTCTGCGCAAACATGCCCATCTGCGCGACTATATGTACGACTTTATCCACCTCTACGCCCCCCATATCAGCCGGGAGACGGTGCAGCTGCATCTTATCAACCAGCCGCCCGCCGCCAATATGGCGGAGCTGCCGTGGCTCTAGCCGCAGGTTGTTTGCCACGCACAGAGCAAACATGCAGAGATAAAAAAAGAGAGGCCGTGGCCTCTCTTTTGGTTTTATCGGGATGCGGGATCAATCGCAGCGGGTCGCCAGATTGATAAAGATCTGGGCTCCTACCAGCAGGCAGTCGTCATCCAGGTAGTAGGGGATTTGACTTGATGCAGGTAGTTGCAAATCCCTTAGCCTGTCAGGCGCTTTTAGTCGTTGCCAGATTGATAAAGATCTGGGCTCCCACTAACAGGCAGTCGTCATCCAGATAGTAGGGATTCGCGTGCAGGTAGTTGCAGATCCCCTTGGCTTGACAGCCGCTGCCGAGGAAGAACATGGCGCCCTTGCGGCCACGGCAGGCGTTGACCATGTAGCTGAAATCTTCGCTGCCGGTCATCGGCTGACCCTGAGCGTTGATCCCCTCGCTGGGCAATACGTCGGCGGCCGCTTGCAGCAGACGGGCGCAGGCATCGGCGTGGTTCTCGACCGCTGGATACCCGGCATAGACCATCTTGGTCTTGAAGCCGCGCAGTTCGCTCTGGGCCACGATCTCCTTGAAGCTGTTCTTCAGGATCTGGTCGGTCTCGGCATCCATGGCGCGGATGGTGCCGCGTGCCTGCACGTGATCGGCGATGGCGTTGGGGATGGTGCCGCCGTTGATCATGCCGCAGCCAAACACCGCCGGGCTGAACGGACTGGTGCGCTTGGCGACGATGTAGTCCATATCCTCGATGATCCGCACCGCTTCGCGGATGGCATCCAGCCCCTTGTGGGGAGTGGATCCGTGGGCGGAGATGCCGTGCACATCCAGCGTCCAGGCGGAGCCCCAGGAGGACATGACGCCGTTGTTGAACTTGATGGTGCCGGTCTCCATGGCGCCGTCGTTATGGAGGGCATAGACCTCGTCCACCCCCTTCATACAGCCCAGCTCCACCATCTTCTCGGCGCCCGGCACCCGCATATCCTCTTCCGCCATCTGGAAGATAAAGCGGACGTTGTACTGCAGGCGATCTCGGTTGGCGGCCAGAAACTTGGCGGCGGTCAGGGCGATCGCCATATGGGAGTCGTGACCACAGTTGTGAGCCATTCCCTCGTGGGTCGACTTGAACGCAACGTCGCTCATGTCGTGCATCTCGAGGCCATCCATGTCGGCACGGAAGGCGATGGTCGGTAGCACGGGGTCAACAATCAGATCGCCGTGAAAACCGGTGAAGCCCGGGTAGTCGGTGAGACGGTAGCCGAAGCTTGTCATCAGCTCGCGGCAGTAGGCCGAGGTCTTGAATTCGACGCCGGAGGCTTCCGGGATGGTGTGCAGGTGGTGGCGCACTTCCTGACTGAAGTCGCGCAGGGCCAGCAGGGCCGGTTCAATGTGGATGTTGTTCATCAGATGATCCCTTGCATGGTGAAGCCGAGCTGGGCGACCAGCGACGCGCCGAAGAAGCAGCAGGTGGAGACGATCATGAAGATCAGGATCACTTTCCATGACATCTTCTTCAGCTCTTCCAGCTGACCGCCCACCGAGAGACCGGCAAAGGCCAGCAGCGGCACGCAGCAGGAGAGGAAGGAGATCTTGGCGACGGCATCGATAAAGAGGCCGCGCACCGGGGTCTCCGGCAGGCAGATGAGAATGCCGATGATGGTGGCATAGGCAAACGCCGGTAGGGAGGAGGGCAGGTAGCGCTTGGCAATCAGCGAAGCGAACACCACCAGCGACATGGCGATAAAGCTGTCACCCATCAGCCAGAGCGGGGTGCCGGTGGTCAGGGTCTGGGTAAACATGGCCAGCAGGATCGCCAGAAAGACGAACCGCATATCCATTACGATGCTTTTCATGCGTTCTCTCCTTTGGCAGTCAGGGCATAGATTTTTTCAGCGAGCGGCAGACCCAGATAAGTGAGGGAAAGGGCGCCGAGGGCAGACGAGAGCAGATTCGATGCAGCCGCGATACTCAGCACCTGCTGGGCCAGCGCTTCGTCGAGACCGTTGATCAGAGCACCGGAGGCGGCACTCAGCATGGAGCCTGAGCCCACGCCGGAACCGGCGGCCAGCGCCAGCGGGTGCAGGCCGGTGAGCGGAGCGATACTGCCCAGCACGCTGAACCAGAGGGTGCCGATGACGGAGCCGCACAGGTAGATGGCCAGCACACCGATGTACTCCTGAGAGCCGGTACCGAACTTGCCCTGGATCACCGCGACGGACGGCTCACGGCTGATGGAGGAGCAGGCCCCGATGGCACGGCGGCCAAAGCCGAACTTCACTGCCAGCGGAATGGCGATCAGGATTGGCAACAGGTTGCCGATCTCCTGCAGGAACAACGGCACGCCGACGCTCAGGATCATCTTGATGTTGGGGATGATCATCCCCGCGTACTGGGTACCCAGGATCAGCAGGCTGAAGCCCACCATCTTGCCGCAGAAGCCCTCTTCTTTCTCGGTGAAGAGCTGCTTCCAGCCGGGGATGCGATCCTTGATCGGCTTGGCGGAAATGCACATGCCGATGATGACGGCAAAGAGCATCGGCAGGATCGGAATGATGGCGATGCCGATCCGGATCTCCTGTTTGCCTATCAGGTACTGGGCCACAAAGATCAGCATGGCGGTTGCCAATATGCTGACCGTGACCGTCTTGAGGGGGCTGGTTTGCTGCATGGTCTGTTCTCTTGTTATTCGTGAGTGTTCCACTTAAGTGCCATCGCCAACTTGACGGGCTGGCGAATGATGGGGGCATGATAGGGAGGGTCGGGGGGAAGGAATGTGACCTCCATCAAGCTGGCCATATGGCATTTTTTCATGGGGTATGCCCTTTAACCCTATGGATACCAAGGGTTAAATACCGTTAACAGATTGCCAGCAATCAGGTGATATGGTGACCTGGGGGCCACCTTGCACAAGTTTAAACAGAGAGCGAAGAAGAAGACCGATCTCGCGTTAGAGGATCATCGGTACTATCTACCTGCAGTGCGATATCAAACAGTTGCATGCGCAGCTCGCGTCCATCACCATCCTGCAAACCCTCAAGCCTTATCTGGCCGAGCGCTGGGACGAGCATCAGCACGCCATATGGGATGAGACACCGAGCTTTGATGCGCTCTGCTTTCGATAAACCTTGCCATCACATGTATGGCGCCATCTGACCATAGACACACCGGAGAAGGAGAGCCCCTTTGGCCCGCAGCACCTCACATTCTGCTGAACTGATCGATATTGCCGAACTCAAGGCGCAAAGCGGCGACGCCAGCTTTGCCAAGGGGGTGAAACTGGCCAGTCAGGGGGCGGTACAGCAGCTCGCTCAGGATGGTGAGACCATCACCGCCCGGGTACAGGGCAGTCATCTCTATCGGGTCAGACTGGAGTGCGGGCGTACGATGGTGAGTCACTGCAACTGCCCCGCTGCCGACTATCAGACGCTCTGCAAACATGGAGTCGCTACTGCGCTGGCCTTCAATATGCAGCTCAGCGGCTTGGACGGTGAGGAGGGCGCGGTGGCACTGGTGCCCGATGCGCGGGCCAGATTGCGCGGCTATTTCGAGCGGCAAGCGCAACCGGCGCTGCTCGATGTGCTGATCGATGAGATCCGGCGCGACCCGAAGCGCTGGGATTATTGGTTGAGGAAAGTGGAACTGAGTGAGCAGCCGCTCTCGCCGGCCAAACTGAAAAGCATGATCAACAGGGCGCTGCCCAAGCGGGATGTGTGGGAGTGGCGGGCGGTGAGCGACTACTTCAGCGAGGCCGAAGCGTTGTTTGAAGAGATCTGGGAGGGGATCGATACCCTCTCGCTCGAGCAGCAGTGGCCGCTGACCTGTTACGCGCTGGACCGGCTCAATACCGTGCTGTTACAGGTTGATGACTCCAATGGCGATCGCTGCGAGCTGGAGTTTGCGCTCTGCGAACGCCTCCCTGCGCTTTTTGCTCGCTTGCCATGGCCAGAGAGTGACAAGATCGACTGGCTCTTTACTCACCTCATCGAGCAACCGCAGGATATCTTCCCCGAAGAGGAGGCGTTTGGCGATATCATGCACAGTCCGGCCCTTCTGGCGCGCTGCGAGCAGAAGCTCGCCAGCTTGCGGGCGGAACGGGTGCCGAGCGATGAGTATGACTGGGATCTGCAACGCTATACCCTCCCCTTGCTGGATGCGGCCCGCGCGGCCGGTGACTGGCGGCGCGAGCTGACCTTGCTGGCCAGTATTGCCACCATGCCACGGGATTGGCTCCGGCTCTGCAGCATCTGCTGCGATCATGATGAGCCGCTGGAGGGGGAGTATTGGCTCGCCAAGGCGCGCAAGCTGGCGGTATCACCCCATGAAAAGAGTGAGTGCGATGAGGTCGAGATCCGGCTCTCTATCGCCCTTGGCGAGAAGGGGCGGGCATGGCGTCTGGCCCGGGCCGGGTTCGAGCGGATGCCTCATTTTGACGGGTTCAAGCGGCTGCGCCAGTTGCAACAACAGTTGGAGTGGCAGGACGAAACCCTGCTGCCCTGGGCCGAGCAGTGTTTCAAGGATCAGGCCGCGGTCAGTCAGCCGTTCAATTTATCCTCTCATCAGGATGCGCTGGTGCGCTTCTATCTCGATCAGGAGCGGGTGCTGGATGCCTGCAACTGGGTGGCCATCCACAAGATAAGCCCGGAGCTGCTGCTTACCTTGGCGGACAAGATCGCCCCGGACAATCCGCTGCTGGCCATCAGTTATACCTTTCGGGTTGCCGCCAGCTATGTGGCGACAGGTCATAACGATGGTTATGAGCAAGCTGCAGCGGCGCTGCGCAAGCGGGAGCAATCGCTTGGGGATGACAAGGCGCTGCAGGAGAGCTTTAGCCAGCAGCTCGGGGCGCTGGCGACCGAATACAAACGCAAGCGCAACTTTATCAAGCTGGTGAATCTCTATTTCGCCTCCCGCCTCTGAGTTTCTCTTATGACGTTGCGCTTCTGTCAGCGCCAAGGGATGGATAGCCAGCAATAAAAACGGGTCTGCAGTTGCAGGCCCGTTTGTCTTTGTACGTAGTCAGTGATGTCAGTGATACCCGCTATCGGTACTCAGGTGGCGGGCTTTAGCCTAGCACTGCGCAGCAGCAGGGGGAGTTGGTAGAGCACCAGGGCGCCGAGTACCAGTCCGGCACCGGCCAGTTTGGCACCACCGAGAGGTTCGCTGTAGAAGAGGGTGCTCAGGATCAGCGTCCAGACCGGCTCCAGCAGCATCATCAGGGCGGCATGGGCGGTGGTCATCTTGCTCAATGCGTGGGTAAGCAGCCAGTAGCGCAATGTGGTGGCGATCAAGACGCTCGCCGCAAACCAGCCCCAGATACCGTGGCTGATCCCGCCCTCGGGCCACTGTTCGGTCAGCAGGGAGAGCAGGGTGCCGAGCAGACCGGTCATCGCCAGTTGGATGCTGGTGAGCCAGGTGGGGGCAATGGATTGGGCAAAGTGGCGATGGACGGCGAGCTGGATGCCGAGGGTGGTGGCCGCCGCCAGAAACCAGAACAGCGAGAGCGACACGCCCGTTTGTTCGGGGTGATCTCCACCCCAGTGAGTGCTGCTGGAGAGCAGCAGCAAACCAGCGATGGCGATGGGTAGAGTGAGCCAGTAGTGACGGCCGGGCTTGGCCCGGAAGGCGGCCCAGGCGGCTAGCGGTGCCATCAGGGTGGCGACGCTCATGATAAAGGCGCCGCTGCCCAGCGCCTCGCTCTGGCTGATGGCGGTGACCCACAGCAGCAGGCTGGCACCGAGCAATGTGCCGCAACCTGCAGCGCGCAGCAGTTGAGCGCGGGTGGGCGGTGGTTCACGCAACCAAGCCAAGGGGAGCAACAGCAGGGCGGCCAGCAGGAAGCGGCTGCCGATAAAGGCGGCGGGCGGCAGTTCGCGGATCGCCTCTTTCGAGAAGAGCCAGCCAGCGGCGGCCAGCAGGGTGACCAGTACCATCAGCAGCAGGGGAGTGCGGTTCATCGGGGTCGTCATGGTGAAATGGAGGGGAGAGCATAAAGGAAAGGCGCCAGGTATTGCTACCTGGCGCCTTTCGCATCTGCCTTGAACCGCCGTCGCGGCTCGCGGCCAGCAATCAGTTCATGCCGTAACGCTTGAGCTTCTTGCGCAGGGTGCCACGGTTGATACCCATCATCACGGCAGCGCGAGTCTGGTTACCACGGGTGTACTGCATGATCACGTCCAGCATCGGCGCTTCGACTTCGGAGAGAACCATATCGTACAGATCAATCACTTCCTGACCGTTCAACTGGGCCAGGTAGTTACGCAGGGCCTGTTGCACAGAGTCACGCAGGGGGCGCTGGGTCGGCTCGGCAGCGTGATTGTGAGTAGTTGTTACCAATGCATCAGAAGTCAGGGTTTGTTCGAACATATTCGGTCGGCTCTTTAGTTATCTTGTTAACCTAATCCATCGAAATACGCTTCGAGTGCCTCAAGTTGCGCGTCTGCGCAATCCAGGGCATTGAAGTGCTTACGGAATTCTCGGCCCGTCTCTTCTTCATCCAGATACCAGCCCACGTGTTTACGGGCTATGCGCGCTCCCAGATATGCACCATAAAACCGGTGCAGGTTGGTTACATGCTCGTTCATCAGGGTGCGAACCTCTTCCCTCTCGGGAGGCGGCAGCTTGGTGCCCGTCTCAAGAAAATGACGGATTTCCCGGAAAATCCAGGGTCGTCCTTGCGCAGCTCGGCCGATCATCACGGCGTCGACACCGGTATAGTCGAGGACATACCGGGCTTTCTCCGGGCTGTTGATGTCACCATTGGCGACAACAGGAATCGATACGGCCTGCTTAATCGCCCTGATCGTGTCGTACTCCGCTTCGCCCCGGTAGAGGCAGGCACGGGTACGACCATGCACGGCGAGGGCCGCGATACCGCAATCTTCGGCGATTCGGGCGATCTCCACGCCATTGCGGTTATCCGGATCCCATCCTGTGCGGATCTTCAAGGTGACAGGCACCTCCACTGCATCCACCACGGCCCGGCAAATTGCTTTGACCTGATCGGGGGCACGCAGCAGGGCGGAACCTGCCAACTTCTTATTCACTTTTTTTGCCGGACATCCCATGTTGATGTCGACGATCTGTGCGCCCTGCTCCACGTTGTAGCGGGCAGCAAACGCCATCATCTCGGGGTCGGCCCCGGCAATCTGGACCGATCGCAATCCGCCTTCTGCAGAGTGATCCATCCTCATCCGGGTTTTCTGGGTATCCCAGACATCCGGGTTGGCCAGCAGCATCTCGGAAACGGCCATGCCAGCCCCCAGTCGCAAACAAAGTTCGCGGAATGGTCGGTCAGTTACACCGGCCATGGGAGCCACAATCAAGGGAGTTTCAAGCGTGTGGGGACCTATCTGCATTCCACGGTTACCATCGGCTTAGGGCGGCGTATATTACGCATTTTTTAGGCAGGAGAAAAGGTTAGTATTTGAGCGTCAGCCATTTTTTTCTGAAAAAAACGTCGCGCCAAGGCTTGCAAATTCTGGAGTTATTGAAAAACGGCCAGATTGCTCGTGAGGGATGGCTGTACTACCTATGTTGGTTGTCTGCATAATTGTCAGTCCACTTGCCGGCCTGCTTTGCGTTATGATAACGGGCTTAAGTCGAGCAAATGCTCCAAACATTTATGCAACAAAAGCGGATTGGGGATCTATGACGTCAAGGTTCATTACATCACTCTGGCCGTGTCTGCTGGGGGCCGTGCTGGGGTCGGCACAGGCGCAGACCATCAGTTTCGGCGAAGCCTGGACCCGGGTCATCCAGCAGGATGAGGGGCTGGCCGCCGAGCAGGCTGGGGTCGATCGGGCCAAGCAACTGCGCGAGGCTGCCAAGGCCATGTATCTGCCCAAGGTGGATCTGGGGGCCAGCTATACCCACCTCGATCAGCCGATGGAACTGGACATGATGGATCTCAATCCCATCGCCAACCATCCGGAACTGGGCAAGGTGCTGGCGCCACTCATGCAGAAGTTTCACCTCAGTCCGGACGATTTCGTTACCCCGCTGACCAAACAGAACGTGGTGACCAGCTCGGTCAAGATGCTGTGGCCGCTGTTTGCCGGTGGCCGCATCGATGCGGCGCAGGACATTCGCCAGGCACAGGTGAGCGAGGCGCAGCAGCTGCTGGTGCTCAAACAGCAAGCCACTTTCGAGAGCCTCTCCCAGACCTATTTCGGCGTCGTGCTGGCCGCTCAGGTAGTGCAGACCAAGCAGGAGATCGAAGAGGGGCTGGCCCACCATCTGGATCACGCCAAGAAGCTTGAAGCTCAGGGCCAGATCGCCAGGGTGGAGCGGCTCTCCGCCCAGTCGGCCTATGATCGGGCCCGCATCGATACCCAGAAATCCCGCCGTGGCCTCGAGATCGCCGAGCTGGCCCTCGGCCATATGCTCAAGCTGTCCCGCGCCGAGCCCGACAGCGGCCTGTTCGTCAATCAGGAGCTGCCGCGCCTTGAGGGACTGGTGAGCCAGACCCTTGAGGTGCACCCCGGCCTCAAGCTGCTCAGCGCCAAGAAAGAGCAGGCCAAGGGGATGATCCGGATGGAGAAGGGCAAATATGCCCCCGAAGTATTCCTGTTCGGCAACTACAACCTCTATGAAGATGATTCACTGGCCGCCAAGACTGCGCCGGACTGGCTGGTGGGGGTGGGTGTCAGCATGCCGCTGGTAAGCCGCGATGGCCGATCCGAGACGGTGCAGGCGGCCAAGAGCGCCGAGCTGCAGGTCAATCTGCTGCAAGCCAAGACCCGCCAGGATCTGGAGCTGCTGGTAGAGAAGACCTGGCGCGAGGCGGCGCAGGGTCTGGAGGAGTATCAATCCCTCTCCTCTACCCAGGCGCTGGCAGAGGAGAACGTGCTGCTGCGTGACAAAGCCTTCGGTCAGGGGCTCTCCACCTCTCTCGATGTGGTGGATGCCCAGAACCAGCTGGCGGGGGTCAAGACCCAGCGCGCGGCGGCGGCCTATCAATATGTAGTGTCGCTGGCTCGCCTGCTGGCGCTCTCCGGCCAGATGAACAGTTTCAATCAATATCAGCATGGTCAGGTGATCGAGGTGAACTCATGATCCCTGCCCTGTCTGTTCCTTTTTTCATGTCTGTTTCGACCGCCAAGGGTCGCCCGTTTGTCGAGGTGAAGTGATGAGCCATCCCCCCATCAAAAAGAAGATGAGCCAGGGTAAACCGCTGTTGTTGCCGCTGGCGCTGGTGATCCTGGTGGTCTGGCTCGGCTGGCGCTTCTGGCTCGCCTATCAGCCGGAGCCTGTGCACCTGCAAGGGCAAATTGAGGCGCAGCAGTACTCGGTCTCCTCCAAGGTGCCGGGTCGCATCGATGAGGTGTTGGTCAAAAAGGGCGATCAGCTGACCAGGGATCAGCTGGTCTTTACCCTGGCGAGCCCCGAGATTGAAGCCAAGCTGAGCCAGGCCAAGGCCGGCGAAGCGGCCGCGGGCGCACTGGCGCAAGAGGCGGAGAAGGGGGCCCGAGCCCAGCAGATCGCCGCCGCCAAGGATCAGTGGCAAAAAGCCAAGGCCGCCGCCCAGCTGCGTGGCAAGACCTATGAGCGGGTCGCCAGCCTGCACCGCGATGGCGTAATGCCGCTGCAAAAACGCGATGAGGCCTGGACTGCCTGGCAAGCTGCCCGCTACAGCGAAGGGATGGCGTGGCAGCAGTACCAGATGGCGCTGGAAGGGGCGCGGGAAGAGACCAAGATCGCCGCTCGCGAGAAGGCCAAGATGGCGGCGGGTTCGGTGGCCGAGGTAGAGGCCTATCTGGCCGACACCCGCATCACCAGCCCCCACAATGGTGAAGTGAGTCAGGTGCTGCTGCGTAGCGGCGAGCTGGCGCCGCAAGGCTTCCCGGTGGTGACGCTGCTCGATATGAGCGATGCCTGGGCCCAGTTCCACATCCGCGAAGATCTGTTGCCCCGTTTCACCGTGGATACCGAGTTTGATGCCCGCATCCCGGGCCTTGGCGATCAGACAGTCCGCTTCAAGGTAACTCATGTGGCGGTGATGGGGGATTTCGCTACCTGGCGCGCCACCGATACCCGTCAGGGTTTCGACATGAAGAGCTTCCAGGTGGAGGCCCGTCCGCTGCAACCGGTTGAGGGGCTACGGGTTGGCATGAGTGTGCTGGTTGAACTCTGATGGGACGTGAATTTCGGCTGCTGTGGCAGGACCCGTTCAGCCGTGCCCTGATGAGCTGGGTACCGCTGCTGCTGATGGGGATCCTCTGCTGGATCTTCTCCGCAGGGCTGGCCCGCGACCTCAAGGTGGGGCTGGTGGATCTGGACCGAAGCGTGCTGTCGCGCCAGCTCGCCTCCTCGCTGGATGGCTCGGCCGGGCTCAAGGTGGCCAATCAGTTTGACTCCATTGATGCGGGCGCGCGTGCCCTGCGCGGTGGCGACATCTATGCGCTGGTGGTGATCCCCAACCATCTGGAGCGGGATGCCCGCCGGGGTACCCAGCCGCAGGTGACGGTGTTCAACAATGGCCAGTTCATCCTGATCGCCAAGCTGGTCAACTCGGCGCTGGCGCAGGTGGTAGGCACTCTCAACGGTCAGGTAGGTGTGCTGGAGGCGATGGCCGACGGCAAGGCGCTGCTTGGCGCGATTGGGCAGTCGGTGCCCATCAGCAGTCAGGTGACTGCCCTTTATAACCTCAACTCCAGCTATGCCCAGTTTCTGCTGAGCGCCATTCTGCCCGCGGTGTGGCAGATCCTGGTGGTGCTGTTCGGCCTCAATGCGCTAGCCCGCACCGATCGGCTGGGACTGGACTGGACCACCCGCGGTGTCTGGTTCGGCCTGTGGCGTACCCTGCTGCCCCATGTGTTGATTGGCTGGGGCTGGGGGATCGTCTGGACGCTGCTGTTGTTCAAGGGATTGGCCTATCCCATGCACGGCAGTTGGCTGGTGCTGACGGTGGGTCTTGGGCTCGCCTCGGCCGCCTGCGTCACCATGGGGGCGTTCTTTTACGGCATCATTCGGGATCCGGCCCGCGCCTTGTCGCTGGCGGGGGCTTACACGGCGCCCGGTTTCGCCTTTATGGGGGTTACTTTTCCGGTGAGCGCCATGGGGGATTTCGCCCGCTTCTGGCGCAGCCTGTTGCCGGTTTCTCATTATGTGGAGCTGCAGATTGGCCAGAGCAACTATGGTCTGCCCCTCGCATCGGCCTTGCCGCAATTGGGGGCGCTGCTGCTGTTCCTGCTCCCCCTGCTGCTGGTGGTGCGCCGTTATAAGCAGCAGGCGGAGCTTGCCCGTCAATCAGCTGCTGCCGTTGTGGCCGTCGCCGAGAAGGAGCCCGAGTGATGCTGGGATTTGTCGATCTGTTGCGCCTCGAGCTGCGCACCCTGCTGGCGGATCGCGCCATCATGCTGACCCTGTTTGGCGGCGTAATCTTCTACTCGTTTCTCTATCCCCAGCCCTATCTGCATCAGTTGCCGCGGGAAGAGGCGGTGGTGGTGGTCAACGAGGATGGCAGCCAGCTGTCGCGTCAGCTGGAGTTTATAGCCGATGCCACACCGCAGGTGAAGCTGTTGGCGCGGGCCAATTCGCTGGCCGAGGCGCGCCAGCTGATGATGGCCGGAGAGGCGAGCGGGATCCTGCACATTCCCAACCACTTCTATCGGGATCTGATGCAGGGCAAGTGCGTCACCCTGAGCTATGCCGGTGATGCCTCCTACTTCCTGGTCTACGGCACCATTGCCGAAGGGCTGGCGCAGGCGGGTGGTACCCTTGCCGCGCAGGTGAAGGTGGCGCGCTTGCTGAGCCACGGCGAGGCACTGCCGCAAGCGGCCATGGGCTGGAATGCGGTGGCCCTCAACGTGGTGCCGGTGTTCAACCCCACCATGGGCTACGTCAACTACGTGGTGCCGGCGGTGTTTGTGCTGATCCTGCATCAGGTGCTGCTGATGGGGGCGGGGATCCTGGGGGCGACCCAGAACCAGCGCAGCTGTCGCGGCGAGCACGGTTACTGGCAAAGCGCACCGGTACTGCCGCTGCTGCTGGCCAGAACCCTGGTGCTGGCCGGGCTGTTCCTGCTGCCGGTGAGCTACTTCCTCGGCTTCTGCTTCGATCACTACAACATCGCCCGTCATGCCGATCCGCTGGAGTTGTGGTTATTCGCCCTGCCGTTCCTGCTGGCGACCTGCTGGTTCGGGATTGTGCTGGGGGCGATCTTTACCCGGCGGGATCTGCCCACTCAGGTGGTGTTGATCTCCTCCCTGCCGCTGGTCTTTCTGGCGGGCTTTATCTGGCCGCTGGAGCTGATCCCGGCGCCCCTCAACTGGCTGGCTCAGTGGGTGCCCACTATTCCGGCCATCGAGGGTTTTCTGCGCCTCAACCAGATGGGGGCCGACTTTGCGCAGGTTTCCCGTTACTGGTGGCAGCTATGGGGTCTGGCGCTGCTCTACGGCGCGCTGGCCTGTCTGCTGCTGCGCCAGCGGCAGCAGTCGTTGCCGGTGGCCAGCCAGCCGGTCGTACAGAGTGAAACGACCGCCGGTTAAGCGGGATAGTGCAAGCGCGCGTGACATTAAGCGTGCAGTAAAGCGAAAAACGGTCAGCCCTTGGGCTGACCGTTTTTGTATCCGCGGATCTATGAAGAGGATGGATATGGCGCTGATTTAGCCGCGCTGGAGCGCGGGATCGCCGATGGCGTAGATCTGCCCCACCGCCGTCTCATCCGCCAGCAGGCGCAAGCCTTGGGCAGCTACATCTGCACGGCGCACCAGTCCGTGCACTTCCTTGCCCTGACTCAGCTCGGCACGGCCGGTGGCGTCGCCATCCTGCAGGCCTGCCGGGCGCAGAATGGTCCATGCGAGGGTGCTGGTCTGCAGCCAGCTCTCCGCCAGACTCTTGAGACGTACCTCGTGGCCGAAGGCGGCGCGGGCCCGCTGTGGCAGATATTGCCAGCTGTCGCCACAGCCGAGGGAGGTGACCAGCAGCAGCCGTTTCAGGCCAGCCTGCTCCATGGCATCGATTACATGACGGTTGCCCTGATAGTCCACCGGCGCCGTTTGGCGAAAGCTGCCGAGGGTGGAGATGACCTGTGCATCTTGCCCTGACACAAGGCAGGCCTGCTGCACCGCAGCCGGATCCAGCGCATCCCCTTCGATCACTTCGACCCCCAGCGCACTCAGTTCCATGGCCATCTCGGGGCTTCGCACCAGCGCTACGACCCGGTGACCCTCGCGCAGGGCGTGGTGAGTAAAGGCGCGGCCCAGCCCGCGGCTGGCTCCGAAAATCAGTGTGGTTGGCATAGCTGAGCTCCCTTGGCAAAAGGGGCTAGCCTAGTGGCTTGTTCGCGTGCTGTAAATGAGAGTTGTTTCTATTTGTGAGCTGGCAGGAAGGAGAGAGTGCGAGCCGCCAGGACTCGCACTCGCATCGAGGGGGTCAGCCGTTGTAGTTGCCGATACTGGGGCGACGGCTGGGGCCGCTCAGGTGGATATCCACCGGATTGAACGCCTTGATCGCCTCATAGCTGAAATCACCGATCGCCTGATGCAGGCTCTGGGGCGTGTGGTTGGTGATGATGATGACGCTCTTTGACAAGTTGCGACGACGGCGCAGCAGGTGGCCGAGGAAGCTGGACTGGCTCTCCGCCATCTTGGCGCGGTTGGCCGATACCTCATCGATGATCAGCAGATCTACCTCTTCCAGCGCGCGGCGGTACTGGTTGCGCTCATCCTGATCGGGGATCACGTTGAAGAACAGGCGATCGACGATGGAGGCCCACTGCTGGAAGATCACCGACTTCTGGTGAAGGGCGATCAGCTCGTGTGCTACTGCGCCTGCCAGGGTCGATTTTCCGGTGCCATAGTCGCCGTAAATCAGCATGCAGCCGCCGCCGCTCTTCTCCCAGTGCTCGAATCCGCTGATAAAGTAGCGGGCCGTTTCGATGGGGTACTGGAGTGCGGGATCAGTGGCGTCCATCTTCTCGAACACCCAGTCGGGGTTGAGGTCGGCCTGGGCGATCAGCTTCTGGATCCGCTCCTGGCGGGCCGCCTTCTGCAGCTCGCGCACCTCGGCGTTGGCCTTGGCATCGTACTCCTTGCGCAGGGTCTCGTAGTCATACTGGCCGCCGCCGGTCTCTTGCTGCAGGCGACGAATGCGCTCCAGTAGACCGCCAACGTGCTGGCTCAGCTCGGGATCGTGAACGCGATGGTCCTGCTTGGCCTTGGCGATTCTTTTGCGCTTGGCTTCGATCTCTTCCAGCTCCTGGCGCAGGGGATCTTGCGGGTCAGTCATGGAATGCTCCTTCTGCTCGATCAGGGATGGGTAGACAGGGGGTTGATTTTGCCTGCAGGCAGGGGCCGCTATCAATCATTATCCGGCTCCTGCTGCGGCGCGGGTTCCTGCATTTGCTGTTGGGCCAGCCGTTTGGCCTCTTCGATCATCTGCTGGGCCCGTTTGCTGGGGCCTGCCTCTGCCGGAGCCGGCGTCACCTGCTGGTAGCCCTGTACCTCCATCGGCTTGCGGCGGGTATAGCGGCGGGTCTTGAGGGCGCGAATGAACTTGAGCATCCATTGATGCTGGGAGTCGAACACCTCGGGGCGCCCCAGCCAGTAGGCGATAAACTCCCCCAGATCCTCTTCGCTGTAGCTGGCATCGATCACCCCGCACAGGCGGGCGAGGGCGGGCAGCTCCTCATCCGGGCGCCACTGCAGATGCATCTGGAAGGGGCGCTCCGGCAGCGGACTGCGCAGTTTCTGGGTCAGCAGTGGCAACTGGAACGGACACTGATGGTAGTGCTCACTCTCGGGTTGCGCCTCGATCTGCAGCAGGCCTGCCTCCATCAGTTCATCGAACAGCTCGGTGAGCTGGCGGGCATTGACCTGAAACGAGAAGCCGCAGGGATCGCCCGGATCGACCACCGCCAGCGCCCGACCCAGCTCGGGATAGTTGAGCCGGGGCAGCTGATTTTCCAGCACCAGTCTGCGCAGCTGCAGGGTATAGAGACTGCGAGCCGGATGGGACAATCTGGGATGGGCAAGGGCGCTGTATTCGGCTGGGGTCATGGTCTTCTTCACGGGCTGGAGTGGGGGGCATTATCCCTTATGGCGCAGGCTTGCACAATTCGCACGGGAGGTGACAACCCGGTTAATCCTGAGCCCTAGCCAAGAGGTCATGGTGCGGGGGGCGCTGACAATGGATTGGGTCAGGCAGATGGCGTCTGGATATCGCCTCATCAATACGCGTGATGAAATCGAAAGCCGGGTAAACTGTCTCTTTTTGACGCAGGAATCGCTGCATTCCAGCCGATTTGGTCTAGTCTTATTACTTAAATAACCAATTGACTAATAAGGTTTTTATCAAGATGCCAAAAGCCGGGCTACGGATCCTGGTGGTGGAGGACGAGGCCGTTTTTCGCCACTCGTTAGTGAGTTACCTCGCACGGGACGGGGCAGCGGTGTTTCAGGCGGAGGATGGGATTGAGGGGATATCGGCGGCAGCGCTCTATCATCCCGATGTGGTGTTGTGCGATCTCAATATGCCCAATATGGATGGTCACGAGGTGATCGCCTGCCTCTCTGCCCGCTATCCCCATATTCCGGTTATCGTCATTTCGGCTCAGAGCACCATGGAGGCGGTCGCCAGCGCGTTGCGTGCCGGTGCGCGGGATTATCTGCTCAAGCCGCTGGAGGATTATGCACTGGTCGAGCGCAGCATCGAACAGTGCCTCAACGGCAGCGCCAACCGGGCGCAGCAGCTGGAGCTGATGGATCATATCGACTACTTCAGTGCCCACGACAAGGCGGCCAGCCGACTGCTGGCGGGGCTTAAACCGCCGGGCTTGCAGGAGTGGGGCCCCTGGCAGGTTACGTTCAAGGGGTTGGGCCATCTGTTCATTCCCGATACCTTCAAGGTGGAGGACAAACTGCTGGTGCTGGTGATGGAGCTGCCCATCATGGGAACGGATGCGGCATTTTGCGGAGCGCTGGTGCGCTCCTTGATGAACGTCCCCTATCGCCAGTTTCAGCAAAACGAGAGCCGTTTGCTAAGCCAGCCGCACCGGTTGCTCGACTACCTCAATCATCAGCTGATGGCGTCTGGGTTACGTCACTCTTTTGCCATGGCGGCGCTGCTGTTTGATCAGCACGATGGGCTGGTGTTTGCCAACGCCGGGCTCACCTCTCCTCACTGGTTGATGCGCTCCGGTGGCTTGCCCCTTGGCTTGATGCACAGCAGCCACTATGCCCTGCACAAGCGCAGTTGGCATGAACCGTTTGCTTTGCAGTTTCGCAGCGACAGCGGCGGATCGCTGGATGTGCAGGTACGCCATCACTGATGCCGCCTGACAACAGGTCAAAGCAAACAGGGCGCCCGATGGGCGCCCTGTCTGTTTTTTACAATCCTGACCGTTTAGACGGCGGCGGAGTGCAGTTTCTTCTCTTGAGCTTGCGGCTCTTTGGCTGGGCCTTCGGCACCGTGCATCCAGTAAACCAGGCGGTTGGCCATGGTCAGCAGGATCAGGGCGCTCAGTAACGCAGCCAGGGCGATGCCACCGAAGATGGCGATCGGGCCCGCTTCACCCACGAAGGAGCCGATAAAGCCGGCAGCATAGTTGGCCAGGGCAACGAAGCCGAACCATGCACCCATCATCAGGGAGGCCAGACGCAGCGGAGCCAGTTTGGTCACCATGGAGAGGCCGATCGGGGAGAGGCAGAGCTCGCCCAGGGTGTGGAACAGGTAAGCGCCAACCAGCCAGAACATGGAGGTCTTGACGGTCTGGTCACCACCTTGCTGCAGCACTGCACCGATCATGAACAGGAAGCCGACAGCCAGGAACAGCAGACCCATGGCGAACTTGACCGGAGAGTTCGGCTCTTTCTTGCCGAGCTTGATCCAGATGGCTGCCACGATCGGGGCCAGAGTGATAATGAAGAAGGGGTTCAGGGACTGGAACCAGGCGGTCGGCACTTCGAAGCTGCCGATCATGCGGTCGGTATACTCCTGGGTGTAGAGGTTCATCAGACCACCGGCCTGCTCGAAACCGGCCCAGAAGATGATGGTGAACAGACCCAGCACCAGGATGACCTTGATGCGATCCACTTCCTGCTTGGTCAGCGGCGCTTTCTGCTCGGTAGTACGCAGGGCGGCTGCGCGCTGGGCGGCAGTGACGCGACCGATGTCACCGAGGAAACGCTGGGCCATGGTGGCCTGGATCACCAGAGAGAGCAGCATGCCGATACCGGCGCCGACGAAGGCAGCTTGCCAGCCGTAGGCTGTGGCGGCAGCACCACAGATCACGCCTGCCAGCAGGGAACCCAGGTTGATGCCCATATAGAAGATGGTGAAGGCACCATCACGGCGGTGATCACCCTCTTCATAGAGGTCACCCACCATGGTGGAGATGTTCGGTTTGAACAGGCCGTTACCCACGATCAGCAGCGCGAGGCCAGCGTAGAACATGGTGTTGACCATATCCGGGAACATGGCGTGGGGCAGTGCTAGGGTGAACTGACCTGCGGCCATCAGCACGGCACCGATCAGGATGGCGCGACGTTGACCCAGGAAGGAGTCAGCCAGCCAGCCGCCGATCAGCGGAGTGATATAAACCAGACCGGTATAGATACCGTAGAGTTTGAGGGCATCAGCCTGACTCCAGCCCAGACCGCCGTTGGCAGTCAGGTCAGTCAGATAGAGCACCAGCACGGCACGCATGCCGTAATAGGAGAATCTCTCCCACAGTTCGGTACTAAAGAGCAAAAAAAGCCCTTTAGGGTGACCTAAAAAGGTCCCTTTTGACGGGTTATTCATTGGAACTTCCACCTGTGTCTTATATTTTTTGGAGTTTTTTATGCAAGGGCGAGAAACACGCCTCAATCCTTATAGAGCATGCGTGAATAAATTACAACATTATGATTTGCTGAGAGTTTATTTACTATTGATTGATTTTTTGTTGCGCGAATGAAAAAGGAGCATCATTTGATGCTCCTTGAATACCTCTATAAAAAACAGATTTATCAGCGATTACAACTGCTTGACGAACTGCTTCAGCCAGCCGATGAATTCACCGTTCAGCTCCTGATGGCGCACGGCATATTCCACATTGGCTTTCATGTAGCCAAGCTTGCTGCCGCAATCGTGGCTCTTGCCTTTCATGAAGTAGGCGTTGACCTGTTCCTGCTCCATCAGCATGGCGATGGCGTCGGTCAGCTGGATCTCGTCACCGGCACCGGCCGGGGTCTTCTCCAGCAGCGGCCAGATATTGGAGGAGAGCACATAGCGACCCACGACCGCCAGATTGGAGGGGGCTTCGTCACGGGGCGGCTTCTCGACAATGGCCTGCATCGGCAGGGACATCCCCTCGGTCAGCGCTTCACCCTTGATGTCGGCGATGCCGTACTTGTCCACTTCGCTCTCGGGCACCGCTTCCACCATGATCTGGCTGATCTGGTTCTCTTCGAACATGTGCACCATCTCGGCCAGGTTGTCCTGCTTGAGGTTGCTGGCAACCTCGTCGATCAGTACATCCGGCAGCAGCACGGCGAAGGGGTTGTCACCGATCAGCGGACGGGCACACAACACAGCGTGGCCCAGACCTTTGGCCTCGCCCTGGCGGACGTGCATGATGGTGACGTCTTTCGGGCAGATCTGTTGCACCTCTTCCAGCAGCTGGCGCTTGACCCGCTTCTCGAGGGTCGCTTCCAGCTCGAAGCTCTTGTCGAAGTGGTTTTCGATGGAGTTCTTGCTTGAGTGGGTGACCAGAATGATCTCCTTGATGCCGGCGGCGATCGCTTCGCGCACCACATACTGGATCAGCGGTTTGTCGACCACCGGTAGCATCTCTTTCGGGATGGCTTTGGTGGCTGGCAACATGCGGGTACCCAGACCTGCTACCGGGAGCACGGCCTTGCGAACAACAAGAGGAGTCTTTTTCATGGAAAACTATCCAGCGGGATTAAAGTGCGGCCATGATACTCCAAGAAAAATGGGGCATCCACCGGCTGCCCCATTTGTAACTGATCCATTCGACATTATTTGACTATTATCATATCCCTGTTGGCTTCCAGCGTGGCCGGACCAATGCCGTTGACATCCGCCAGCTGATCGACCGAGGTGAATTTACCCTGTTTTTCCCGATAGTCGACGATAGCTTGTGCCTTCTTGTCGCCAATCCCTTTCAGGCTGGTGAGTTCGGCAAGGGTGGCTGTATTGATATTCAGTTTGCCGTCCTCCTTGGCGGCTGCGATTGTGGTGGTCTGCTTGGGCGCAGTTTTCTCCGCTGCCAGCACGGGTTGGCTGAACAGGGGCAAGCAGGCCAGCAGCATGACTGCAGAGAGCTTCTTCATCAGCATTTCCATTCCTCCATGATGTTGGATTTTGCCGAGTGGGCACATTGAGAAATAGCGTATCGAACGGGTCTTTTTCACTGCAACTTCTGACAGGTCAAATTCTCATGCCGATGGTGGCGGATTTGCTATAAGCGCTCCGCCATGAATGCCTCCGTATAGCCAACCTTATGATCTGGAATGTATTTCAGATGCATCTTTGATTTGGTGAGCACACGTCCCCGAGACGCTCTGCTCAAAACGTTGTTGACGTGCCGGATGGCATTATTCTGCACAACACGGTGCGGATGGGATGTTTCACTGGTCTTCAAAAGAGAACTAATAAAAAAGGCTGCTCACCTGGGGTGAGCAGCCTTTGTGATCGGTTTTTTCAGGCTAGAGCTGATTAAGCTTGTTCGTCAGCCTGAGCAGCCTGGATACCGGTCAGGGCGATGGTGTAGACGATGTCGTCAACCAGGGCGCCACGGGACAGGTCGTTGACCGGCTTGCGCATGCCTTGCAGCATCGGGCCGATGGAGACCAGATCAGCAGAACGCTGTACCGCTTTGTAAGTGGTGTTACCGGTGTTCAGGTCAGGGAACACGAACACGGTGGCTTTACCGGCAACCGGTGAGTTCGGTGCCTTGGACTTGGCCACGTTCTCCATGATGGCCGCGTCGTACTGCAGCGGGCCGTCGATGATGAGGTCGGGACGCTTGGCCTTGGCCAGCTCGGTCGCTTCACGCACTTTCTCTACATCGGCACCGGCGCCAGAGGTACCGGTAGAGTAGGAGATCATGGCTACACGCGGCTCGATGCCGAATGCGGCGGCAGAGTCGGCGGACTGGATGGCGATCTCGGCCAGCTGCTCGGCAGTCGGATCCGGGTTGATCGCGCAGTCACCGTAGACCAGAACTTGGTCAGGCAGCAGCATGAAGAAGATGGAGGAGATCAGGGAAGAGCCCGGGGCAGTCTTGATGATCTGCATCGGCGGACGGATGGTGTTGGCAGTGGTGTGCACCGCGCCGGATACCAGGCCGTCAACTTCATTGCGCTCCAGCATCATGGTACCCAGTACCACGTTGTCTTCCAGCTGTTCGCGGGCAACCACTTCGGTCATGCCCTTGTTCTTGCGCAGCTCGACCAGACGCGGCACATAGCGCTCGCGTACCACAACCGGATCGATGATCTCGACGCGATCGGTCAGTACCACACCCTGCTGCTCGGCGACGCGACGGATCTCTTCCGGGTTGCCCAGCAGCACCGGACGGGCGATGCCACGCTCGGCACAGATGGCGGCAGCCTTGATGGTGCGCGGCTCATCGCCTTCCGGCAGCACGACACGCTTGTTGGCATGGCGGGCCAGTTCGGTCAGCTGATAACGGAACGCCGGCGGGCTCAGACGACGGGAACGGGTAGAGCTGACAGTCAGCGACTCGATCCAGTGCTTGTCGATGTGGCCAGCCACATAGTCCTGCACCAGTTCGATCCGCTCGCGGTCATCTTCCGGGATATCGACGTTGAAGTTCTGCAGGCTGACGGCGGTCTGCCAGGTGTTGGTGCCGGTGATCATGATCGGCAGGCCGGTAGCCATCGCCTGTTGGCACAGGGCCATCACTTGCGGTTCCGGATGGTAGTTACCGGTCAGCAGCAGCGCGCCCAGCTTGACGCCGTTCATGGCGGCCAGACAGGCGGAGACGATGACGTCGGAACGGTCGCCAGAGGTCACCAGCAGGCTGCCCGGACGGAAGTGCTCGATCATGTTGTGGATAGAGCGGGCACAGAAGGTCACGGTCTGCAGGCGACGGCTGTCCAGTTCGCCCTTGTTCAGGATCTTGGCGGCCAGATGCTTGGCGAGATCCTTGGCGCGCGGGGCGATCAGCTGGGTGTTCCAAGGGATGCAACCCAGGATTCGCAGCGGGCTCTTGCCGAACACTTGCAGCACTTCCAGGTTGTGGGCGGCGTCAGACGCATGGTGATGCGCTTCGAACATCTCGGTCAGATCAGGGCGGGTTACGCCGTGCTCGTCAACCGGTGCGCCAACCTTGTTGATCACGCAACCCACGATACGGGGGTTGTTGACACCACCGAAGTTGGAGCAGGCCAGCTCGATGCGCTCTTTCAGCTTCTGGCTGGAGTCATGGCCCGGATGGGTCACGAATACCATGTCGGCATCCAGCGCCTTGGCAACGTCGTAGTTCAGCTTGTTGGCAAAGGGCTGCTTGTCGGTCGGCACCATACCTTCGACAACCAGCACTTCGGCACCGCTGGTTTTCACGTGCTCTTCGAAGCGGGCCACGATCTCTTCCAGCAGGATGTCGGTGTTGCTGGCGCTGATCATGTTCTCGGCGTAGGAGAGGGCGAACGGCTCGGGCGGATTGATGTTGGCAGCAGCGCGGATAACGGCGGTAGAGCGCTCGGTACCGGTTTCACCCGGACGCGGCTGGGCAACCGGTTTGAAGAAGCTGACATTGACACCGTGACGTTCCATAGCGCGAACAACGCCAAGACTCACGGAAGTTACGCCGACACCAGTGCCGACCGGGATAAGCATAATAGTGCGTGCCACTTTATACCCCTTGTTCATTTTTTGGGATCAGGAAAAGGCCGCCCTGGTGGGCGGCCTCGAGGTTACTGCGTCAATTAAGCGCCGACCAGTTCCAGCGCGTCGTGGGCAATCACCCACTCTTCATTGGTCGGGATAACCAGGGCCTTGGTAGAACCGGCCTTGGTGATCTCGCCGCCCTTGCCAAAACGAGCCTTCAGGTTGGCGTCGTGATCGACGTCAAAGCCCAGCAGACCCAGCTTGTTCAGGGTGATTTCACGGATAGGTGCGGAGTTTTCACCGATACCACCGGTGAAGACGACGGCGTCCAGACGACCGTCCATGGCGGCGGCGTAGGCACCGATGTACTTGGCCAGGCGGTAGCAGTAAACGTCCATGGCACGCTTGGCTTCTTCTTTGCTGTCGTAGTTGTCTTCAACGAAACGACAGTCGGAGGTCACTTCGGTCAGACCCAGCAGGCCGGACTCTTTGGTCAGCATGGTGTTGATATCGGCAACGCTCATGCCCAGCTTGTCGTGCAGGAAGAAGATGATGGCCGGGTCCAGATCGCCGGAGCGGGTACCCATGACCAGGCCTTCCAGCGGGGTCAGACCCATGGAGGTGTCGACAGACTTGCCGTTCTTGATGGCGCAGACGGAACCGCCGTTGCCCAGGTGGCAGTTGATGATGTTCAGCTCTTCAACCGGCTTGTTCAGCTGCTTGGCAGCTTCCAGGCTGATGTAGTAGTGGCTGGTGCCGTGGGCGCCGTAGCGACGGATGCCGTTCTCTTTGTAGAGCTTGTACGGCAGGGCGTACAGGAAGGCTTCTTCCGGCATGGTCTGGTGGAACGCGGTGTCGAATACGGCCACGTTCTTGTCAGCCAGTGCCGGGAATACGCGGCGTGCTTCACGGATACCGATCAGGTGAGCCGGGTTGTGCAGCGGAGCGTAAGGCACAGCGGCTTCGATACCGGCAATCACGTCTTCGCAGATGACAACGGAAGAGGTGAAGCGCTCGCCACCGTGAACAACACGGTGACCGATGGCGATCAGGTTCTTGGCCAGTTCCGGATTGAGCGGCAGGATCTTGTTGACGATGAAGTCCAGTGCTTCCTGGTGAGCGGCACCCGCGCCCAGATCGGCACTGCCTTTCTCGCCATGCAGTTTCCACTTGATGCGGGCGTCGTCGAGGTTGAAGCACTCGGCCAGGCCGGACAGCAGGTCATCACCGGTGGTTGCGTCAATGACAGCAAACTTCAGGGAAGAGCTGCCACAGTTAAGAACAAGAACCAGCTTACTCATGAATAAATCCTATCGCAGATTGGGTTGTGTAGGCGGATGCGTTGGACGCGGTGCGGCCAAAAACTTTCAACTTATCCTTATGAGGGTTGGCAATCTGTTGCTTGCCCCTTGTATAGTGATACAAGACCCGAAATCCAGACGTCCCTGACAGGTCAATAGCAAGACGCTTTTGACGCAAAAATGGGCGTACAAAGGATAACCCGATTGTTGAAAAATAACAAAGTCATCCTCAACCTTTGTTACTTTGCATCAAATTTTGTCGAGGTTTTGCCGTTAGTACGTTCAAAAAGCGCTCGGAGGTAGTATGAGCATGAACATTTTTGGAACTAAGTTACAGCAAGGGCGCCATTATATGACGCTTTGGCCGCGCCGTCCCGAGCTCAATTCGATGTTTCCTGAAAATCGGGTGATCAAGGCGACCGAGTTCGCCCTCAAGGTGATCCCCGCGCTGGCAGTGCTGAGTGTGATGCTGCAGTTCCAGTTTGGCGAGCTGCACTACTGGCCCTCCGTCATCACGTCCGTGCTGTTTCTGCTCAGTTTGCCGCTGCAGGGCTACTACTGGCTCGGCCAGCGTGCCGACACCCGTTTGCCCCCTTCGCTGGCGAGCTGGTATCGGGAGATCAACGGCAAGATGAACGAGCAGGGGGGTCGCCGCCAGCTGGTGTCACAGCCGCGCTACGAAGAGCTGGCCGATACCCTCAAGGCCGCCTTCCAGCAGCTCGATAAATCTTTTCTCTACGAATAATCCGCTTCAGATGCAAAAAGGCGCCAGTGGCGCCTTTTTTGTTGCGGTCGGTGTGCGGATCAGGCCGCCAGTACCTTGCGGATCTCCTGGATGGAGAGCTTGTACTGACGGGGGCACTGACGCCATACCTGCAGCATCCGCTGGTACTTGTCACGCATGGCGATGTCGCTGGAGAGCTCGTCGCACGGGCACTTGAGTTCGGGGAAGCGCTTGTCCACCTCCAGCAGGAAGCAGACGTAGTCGGCCAGCTCCCGCTCCTGGCTGCGGCTGTAGCCGTTGAACTCCAGCCGGCTGGCATTGATCTCGCCCTGATCGGCGGCATCCAGATTGCCCCATGAGATGGCCAGTGCGTGGTGCAGCTCCAGGGTATCGATCACCTCCTGGCAGGTCGCCAGATCCAGATGGCCGAAGCTCTTCTCCAGCTCGAGGATCTGCAGGCAGTAGCCGCGCTCGATGATGGTGCTGGCGCGCTGGTAGACGTCCGCCTTCTCCGGGTTGAGTTTCGCCAGAATTTCGTACTGGTTGCTCAGGATCAAACGCTCAGTGTTGCTCATGTTCATGGGATATCTCGCTGGAAGATGATTCTGGGGTCACGTTAACCCATATATAAAATGAATTTTTTGATCTGGGCGGGGGAGTTGGTGAGAAAAATCTGCAGGCGAGGGGCGGCTGGCCAGACAAAAAAGGCCTGCGTGGCAGGCCTTTCAATAACGCAGGGGAGGGTTACCCCTTGAGGAAATCCAGCACCACCTGATGGTGATCGCTGGTTTTGAACTTGTCGAAGTGGTGGGCAATCTTGCCCTCCTCATCGATCAGGAAGCTCTGGCGGTGAATGCCGTCATACTCCTTGCCCATAAATTTCTTCGGGCCCCAGACGCCAAAAGCATCGGCCACTGCGTGGTCTTCATCGGCCAGCAGGGTGAAGTTGAGCTGGTCCCGCTCTTCGAACTTTTTCAGCCGTTTGGCCGGATCCGGGCTGATGCCAAGTACCACCACATTGAGGGCGGTCAGCTCGGCGTTCACATCGCGCAGGCTGCAGGCCTGGGTGGTGCAGCCGGGGGTCATCGCCTTGGGATAGAAGTAGACCAGCACTTTTTTGCCGCGCAGGCCAGCGAGGCTGACCTGATTGCCATTCTGATCGGGCAGGGAGAAATCGGGGGCGGGGCTGCCAGCTTGTAGTGGTTGCATGGGGTCTCCTCGGGTAAAACGCCCTCAGGCGTGTTTGCGATTGACGATAAACTCGAACGATTCGGCACCCAGTTGACGACAGAATTCGGCGAAGGCGGTTTGCGAACCTTCCACTTCACCCTCTCTGGCCAGATTGAGCTGAAAACTGATCTTCAGCAGGTTGAACGGCTGCTGCTCCAGGGTCATGGATTGCATCGCCTGGATATTCCAGCCATGTTCGCTGAAGAACTGGGTGCACTGGCTTACGATGCCGGGCTCGTCGCGGATCAACAGGTCGGCACTGGCGCGGACGTCATACTGCAGGGATTGGTGGCGTTCGGTGCGTTTCATCATGGTGATGAGATCCCACTCCTGACTACGCAGGGGCAGGCTGATTTCGAGTTGCATCAAGCTGTTCCAGTCGCCCGAGAGCAGCATGATAAAGGTAAATTCATTGCCGAAGATGCCAAGGCGGCTGTCCACAATGTTGCAACCACAGCCACTGACGTGGCGGGTCACTTCATTGACGATGCCAGGCCTGTCCGTGCCGATGGCCGTTACGACCAGGTAGTGAGTCATAAATCTTCTCTCGTCCGTTATTTCGTTGCGAAAGCCGCGCTGGCAAGCCAACCCTCCGGCCCTGATGACCACTCCCTGAGGGGCGCTGCCGACTTTCGTCCATTGCTTTTTGTGCCGGATGGTATCACGGCTTGCCCCCTCTCTCCCTTGTTTTTCAAAGGGGGCAGCTTTACCATTACGCCCCTGAAAATCGGGAGAAAAGTCCATGTTACGCGGTAGTATTGTTGCGCTCGTTACCCCCATGCTGGCTTCAGGTGAAGTCGATTGGGCCAGTCTGGCCAAACTGGTCGACTATCATGTCAGCGCCGGGACCAGCGCCATTGTTGCGGTGGGGACCACGGGGGAATCGGTGACCCTGAGCGAGCAGGAGCATATCGCCGTCGTTGAAAAGACCGTTGAGTATGCTGCCGGACGCATTCCCGTCATTGCCGGTTGCGGCTCCAACAATACCGCCCATGCCATTGAATTGACCAGACGACTGGCCAAAACCGGCGTGGTAGCGGGCCTCTCGGTGACCCCTTATTACAACAAACCCACTCAGGAAGGTCTCTATCGTCACTATTGTGCGATCGCCGAGGCTAGTGGTCTGCCCCAAATTCTTTATAATGTGCCCGGTCGAACCTGCTGCGATCTCAAACCGGAGACCGTGGCCCGTCTGGCCAAGGTTCCCGGCATTATCGGTTTGAAAGAGGCAACCGGTGATTTGAGCCGCACTCCGCTGCTGCGCGAACTGTGCGGGCCGGAGTTTGCTCTCTACAGTGGCGATGATGCCACTGGTTGTGATTTTATGCTGCAAGGTGGCGATGGCGTGATTTCGGTCACCACCAATATTGCAGCGGCCCAGATGGCCGACATGTGTCGTGCTGCGCTGGCCGGTGATGCCGGGCGGGCGCATGACATCAACAATCTTTTGATGCCGTTGCACAAGACTCTGTTCTGCGAACCGAGCCCTACCCCGGTGAAGTGGGCCTGTGCCCAACTGGGGTTGATTGCAACAGCCACCTTGCGCCTGCCGCTGGTTGACCTCACCCCCGAGGGCGAACAGCTGATGGCGCGAGCACTGACCACAGCGGAGTTGATGGCGAGTGTTTAAATCTAATGGAAAGGGAAATAGAGCCCGTCTGGTGCTGAGCGTTGCGACCCTGGCCGTCTTGGCCGGTTGCAGTACCCCCCAGGATCGCAAAATGGCCAACCGTGACTTCGATTATGAAGATGCCCGCCTTGAGGGCCGCGCGTTCTTGATCCCCGCAGGATTGAGCGCCCCCACCTTCAACAGCCAGTACGATATCCCGCCGCTGCCCGAGAGCAGCCGTGAAGGTGCCCTAGGCGCCCAGATCGACGTGCGCCCGCCCGCCCAGCTGCTGACCGTGGTACCGGGCAGTCAGGTGGTGCAGGCCGCAGCCGAACCGACCGTTGCCTTCTATGCCCTGAGCACCAGCCAGAGCGTGGAGCGCGATACCTGGTCGTTCCTGATGAACTTCCTGGCCAAACACAAGGTCACCACCGAGAAGCTGGATCAGCAGGACGGCGTATTGCAGACCGGCTGGTTTGACAACACGGTCGCCCTCGATGGCTGGGGTGAAGATGACGAAGATTTCAAAATCCGTCAGCGCTACCAGTTCACCGTGCGCAACGATGCCCAGCGCCACGCCGTCAACATGTCGGTCCGGGTGCTGGATCACGAAGAGACCATCGACGGCGAGACCAGCAACAAGCTGACCCCTGCCGATGCCCAGCGCTATGCCGCGCGGGTGCTGAACCAGTTCTCTCTCTATTACGACAGCCAGCTGAAAGCCCGCGAACAGCACAAGTTCAACGATGGTATGGGCCTGCAGCTGGGTCTGGACAACAACGAACTGAGCGCCTGGATTGCCGAAGGCTCCTTTGATCAGGTGTGGCGTCGCCTCAACCAGGTGTTGCCCGCTTACGGTTTCATCATCAAGGACACCCAGCAGTCACTGGGCTGGATCGACGTCGAGTACGAAGAGCCGGGTGCCGAGTTCTGGAAGGCGAAAGGGAGCGAGCCGTTCAAACTGGAGGAGGAGAAATACCGCTTCCAGCTTGGCGAAATGGCGGGAGGCAAGACCTCCATCACCCTGTTCGACAAGGACAAGAAGCCGGTATCGTCCGGGGTTATCTCCCAGATGTATATCAGCCTGTCCGAGGCGTTCGCCAAGGGGCTGGCCGATCAGGCAGCAGCAAAAGCAGAATAAATACAGGGGCCTTGTGCCCCTGTTTTGTTATCAGAATTCCCCTGAATACGAGGGGGGATTGTGACCGGTTTTCGATGAGGTGAGTCCCCTTGCCAGCCCGTTGCAAACACAACATGCAGGTGAGGGACTCGCGATGTTTACCCCCCACAAACAGGAAGTGTTATTAGCCATGAGTCTTGCAGATCAAGTATTGGCGGTGAATGACGATTTGCCGATCCGTACCGATAAACCTGTCCATTCCGGCAAAGTGCGCAGCGTCTACTGGTTGACCCCCGAAGACAGTGCCCGGCTCATAAAAGAGAAAGGCTATGATGTGCCGGCCGATGCGCCCCTCGCCCTCATGGTGATCAGCGATCGCATCTCGGCCTTCGATTGCATCTGGCAAGGTGTGGATGGCCTGAACGGCGTACCGGGCAAAGGGGCGGCGCTCAACGCCATCTCCAGCCACTGGTTCAAGCTGTTCAAGGAGAAGGGACTGGCCGACAGCCACATTCTGGATATTCCGCACCCCTTCGTCTGGATCGTGCAAAAAGCCCGTCCGGTGATGATCGAGGCGATTGCCCGCCAATACATCACCGGCTCCATGTGGCGTGCCTACAAGGATGGTGAGCGCGAGTTCTGCGGTATCACCCTGCCGGAAGGGCTGAAAAAAGATCAGAAGCTGCCGGAGATCCTCATCACCCCGTCTACCAAGGGCGTGCTGAAAGGGTTGGATGGCGTGCCTGAAGCCGACGACGTTAACGTCTCCCGTGCCGATATCGAGCGCCACTATAAAGGCTTCAACTTCAGCAAACCGGCCGACATCGACCGCTACGAAGTGCTGCTCAAAGAGGGCTTCAACGTCATCAGCGACGCGCTGGCCGCACTGGATCAGATCTTCGTCGATACCAAGTTCGAGTTTGGTTACGTCCACGATGCGGCGGGCAACGAGAAGCTGATCTACATGGACGAAGTGGGCACCCCCGACAGCTCCCGTATCTGGGATGGCGCGGCGCTGCGCGACGGCCAGATCGTCGAGAAGTCCAAAGAGGGTTTCCGTCAGTGGCTGCTTAACCACTTCCCGGACCCGGACATCCTGCTCAACAAGAACCGCATGCCGGAACGTTTCGCCCTGGCTCGCGACAACAAGCTGCCGACCGAAGTGATGATGGATATCTCCAACACCTACGTCGGGATTGCCGAGAAGATCATCGGCCACAAGCTGGAGCGCTCTGCCAATCCCAAGCAGGAGATCATCGAGGTGCTGCGCGAGCAGTACGGTCTGATCGATTAAGGGTTGCCCTCTTTTTTTGTCGCTAATAAACAAACGTTTGCTGGTGGCGAAGGAGATAGGCAGAGAAACAGACGGGCCCCGCAGCGGGGCCCGTTTTTATTGTTGGTCTGGCGGCAAGCGAGCGGCGATCAGCCGTTGACCCTGAACACCTGACCGGTCTGGATACCCAGCACCGACTTCTTGTAAGCCTGCGCCACCTTGGCGGCGGGCACCGGCACGAAGCCCGGGAAGAAGTCGGCGTATTTGTCCATCGACTCTTCCAGCACGGTGGGGCTCACCACATTGATGCGAAGGCCCCGTGGCAGCTCGCAGGCGGCCGCTTTCACAAAGTGATCGATGGCGCCGTTGACGGTGCTGGCACTCACGCCCCAGTTGATCGGCTCCTCGCTCAGGATGCCGCTGATCAGGGTGATGGAGCCCTTGTCATTCAGATGGGGAATGGCGGCGCGGGTCAGGTTGATCTGGCCCATCAGCTTGCTCTCCACTCCCACCTGCCACTGCTCGTCGGTCATCTCGGTCAGCCCGTTGAAGGCCACGCTGCCGCTGGCGACGACCAGCGCATCGAACTGCCCCAGCTTGGCAAACAGCGCCTTGATGGAGGTGGGATCGCGCATGTCGACCGTGGCATCACCACGGCTGTGGCCGACCCGGATCACCTGATGATCTTTGGCAAGCAGTTCACTGACCGCGGAGCCGACGGTGCCGGAGGCACCCACAATCACAATTTTCATCTGCATCACTCCTGGTTGGGATGTGTTGATTCTAGCGCAACAGAAAATGCGAAAAAGCGCGTAAAATAAACCAATTGTTTCCATATTGGAGCTAATGATGGATATCGCCCATCTGGCCAGCTTTTACGAAGTGGTGCTGCGCGGCAGTTTCTCGGCCGCTGCTGATACGCTGGGAGTGAGCAAGGGGATGCTGAGCCGCCACGTCAGCGCGCTGGAGTCCTCCCTCAATGCGCAACTGTTGCAGCGCACCACCCGCCGCCTCAGCCTGACCGAGGCAGGCAAGACCCTCTATCAGCAGGCGGGGGAGATCTTCGCGCTGGCACGACAGGCGGAGCAGGATATTCAGGCGCTGACCGAAGAGGATGGCGGCCGCCTGCGCTTTACCTGCCCGGTCAGCACTGGCGATCGCATGGTGAGCGAGCTGCTGGCCAGCTTTGCCACGCTCTGTCCGGGAGTGGAGGTGGAGCTCAACTTCACCAACCAGATGGTCGACATGAGTCAGGGTGAGAACGACATCGCCCTGCGCGCCATGAACGAGGTGCCGGACAATCTGGTGGCCCTGCCGCTGGGTCGGCTCAAGGATGTGGTGGTGGCCAGCCCCGCACTGGTGGCGCGCGAGGGGCGTCCTGCCACGCCCTATGAGCTGAGCGGGCGCAGCTGCCTGTTGCAGGGGCACAATCCGGCCTGGGAGCAGTGGCACTTTATCCGTGAGGGGGAAGAGGCCCACATTCTGGTGCAGGGCAAGGTGCGAGCCAACCACTACAGCACTGTGCTGCAATTGGCGCGCGCCGGTATGGGCTATGCCAAGTGCCCGCTAATGCTGGTGGAATCGCTGCTGACGGCGGGGGAGCTGGTGACAGTGCTCGATGAGTGGCAGAGCGGCCTGCATCAGCTTCATGTGCTGCATGCCCAGCAGCGGCGAGTGCCGCGCAAGATCCGGCTGTTCAAGCAAGTGCTGGCCCAGTGGTTTGCCGAGCGGTCCCGCTACCTGCTCTGAGCCGCGTTATTTTTCTGTCATCTTCGGCTGTTACCCTGCGCCCATCATCGGCATCAGGAAGATCAGCGGGAATGAAGAGCAATAGAGGGTTGACCGGGTTTGTGCTGCTCTGTGCAGTGTTGGCGGCGGGCAGTGCGCAGGCCATGGTGGAAGTGAAGGTGCCGGATAATTTTCGCATCCTCGCGGTGAGCAACGGCACCTTGCAGGATGAGCAGCATGCCACCCTGGCGGATGGCGAGCAGCAACTGCTGGTGCGCTTCGAGGGGGTGATCCCCAGTCGCAGCAGCAGCGAGAATGACCGGCAGGTGCGCTCCGAGCCGCAGGTGGTGCGCTATCAGGGCAGCAATCAACATTTGCAGCTGACTGCCAGCGTACCGGGAGACGAGCGGGGCATGCAGGCGTATGCCAAGGCACCAGTGGTAGCGTTGCAGGAGAATGGCCGGGCGCTTGCCATCCAGCAGGATGCGCTGGTGACCAGCGGCATGCTGCTTGGGGTGGATTGGAACGGCAAACTGGCTGAATACAACCGCAGCGGCGGCAAGGCGGCGTTGACGGCCGTCGCCGTTGCTGCGCAGCCAACGGCTACGCTCGCCAGCGGGGCGCAACCCGTTGTGGCAGCCAGCGAGCTGGAAGGGCAGTTGCAGCAGTTGTTCCTGCAGGCCGATCCGGCCCTGCGCAAGCGCTTCATCGGTTGGGCCGTGCCGCAGCTTTAAGTTTTCCGCCCGTTGCAGTAACGTGGACACTCCTTTTTCAGGCGCTCTGTTCATCGTACTCAACGAGGTTTTCATGTTTGAATTGCATTCACGCCTGCAGGCAGATACCCGGTGGCTCGGGGATCTGCCCCTCTGCCGTGTCTTGCTGGCCAAAGACAGCCAGTATCCCTGGCTGATCCTGGTACCGCGAGTGGCTAACTTGCGGGAAATTCACCATCTGGCGCCGGAGCAGCAGCAACAGCTGATGCAGGAGTCCTGCGCCGTCGCCGCCCTGATGGAACAGGCCCTCAGCCCGGACAAGATCAACATAGGGGCGTTGGGCAATCTGGTGCCGCAACTCCACCTTCACCATGTCGCCCGCTTTGCGACGGATCGCGCCTGGCCCGGCCCCATCTGGGGAGCTCATCCGGCCGTGCCTTACGAGCCACAAGTTTTGGCGCAGCAGGCCGATACATGGCGTGCCCGGCTCGCCAAGCTGAGCGGTTTCACCCCTGTGGCTGCTGATAACGGAGTCAACTGAGAGGCGTGTCGCTATTTCAGTCTCCGGGCCGCGCCATCTGTTAGAGTTATGGTATAGATAAGCCCATTTTCGAAGTTCAGGAAGGTCCCATGATAGTGACAAGATCCGATGACGATGCCGTATTGACCACAGAGGATGTGCTGCTCAGCCTGTGCAACTCGGTGACGGACGTTTTGAGTGCCGCGACCATGAGTCAGGTGCGTTTTTCCGGCATGGTGCAGCGGATCAGCAAGACCTGCCTCAAGCCCGATATCGGCTGTTTCGTGCTGTTCGATGGCGGTTTTTCCGGTCTGGTGGTGATCAACTTCTCCGCCGCCGCCGCCATGGAGCTGTACGAGAGCTACATGCTCAGCATGGGGCTCTCCAAGGAGGATCTCGCCATCTCCCACACCTCTGACGAGGTGAGCAACGTGATGGGCGAGCTGATGAACCAGATCGTCGGCAGCTTCACCGTCAAGGTGGGCCGGGATCTGCAGACCCACATCACCCAGAACCAGCCGAAGATGCTGGCCCTCAACAAACAGGTAATGCTGAGCGTCGATACCAATCTCGACAGCCCGGAGTCCCGCCGCGTCACCTTCTTCACCGCCCGCAACAACATCTTCTATCTGGAGCTGGCGATGGACAAAACCGAGTTCATCCGCATCCACAATGAGGGGATGGAGCATGAGGAGCTGGATCCCGATGCGCTGATCGCCCAGACCAAGCTGGATGCTGCCAAGCCGGTTCAGGCAGCAGCCCCGGTCGCCAACGATCACGACGATCTGCTCGACTCCCTCGGGATTTGAGGCGCAAGCCAGACGACATCAAGGCCACTTTCGAGTGGCCTTGTGTTTTTGCGCTGTATCGGGGGTCAGAAGTTGTAGAGCAGGCCGGTGCTGAAGCGGGTGGCTTGTGAATCGTAGAAGCTGATATCCGAGCTGGATTTGCCATACGCCGCGCTGGCGGTCGCCGAGAGGGCGCTAACGCCAAACAGGTTGTGCCAGAAGAAGATGGCGTTCGCCGCAAACTCGTCGGCATCGGCGTACTGGCCGAAGAGGGGGTTGGCCTCGTCATAGTTGCTCTGGCCGAGGTAGAGGTTGCTGACAAATGACCACTGGGCGCCCCGCTTGGCATAGGTCAGCTGTATGCCGCTCTGCTTGTAGCGCTGGGCGCGCCCGTCGAGATCCGCATCGCGATAGATCAGCGCGGGCTCAATCACGTGGCCGCCGCTCAAGCGCCACTGATAGGAGAGTTCGAGGGCGTGGATCTTGCCGTTGCGATCGAGGGCCGAGGCGTAGTTGGTATGGTGGATGGCGTCGTATTGCTGGCCGCTGCGCTCTTCATCCACGTCGATGTTGCGGGTGGTCAGGCTGCCATTGAAATTGCTGCCCCAGATATTGTCCCAGCTTGCCCGCACGCCGGTCGAGTTGATGTCGGTCGAGCTGCGGGCCACCCCCACGGCAAACGGATCGCTCCACTGCTCGGTTGGCATGGCGCTGAACACCAGCGAGCCGCCGACAATCCCCTTGTCCCCCAGCTCCTGCCGCAGCCCCAGTTGCTGGGTGAAGTCGAAGCGAATGGCATCCTGGATCAGGTTGCCGAGAAAAATTTGGGTGCGGGTGTCGGCAAAGGTGTAGCGGATGTCGGCATTGATCAGCGGCGTGACGGCCGAACTGCTCTGCGGGCTGCCCAGACCGGAGAGGGTGTTGTGGTCATCATCGCCGCTGTAGAAGTTGGATTCGTAGGTGACGACATTGATGCCGCCCAGCAGAAAACCGGACCAGCCGGACTCTTTGGGAATGCTCCCCAAATCGGCATGGGCGCTGTTGGCGACAAGCAGGCCAAGGCCCAGCAGAGAGATGTGACGCATCGAAGTGTTCTCCTGATCCGATCGTTCGGGATGAAAAGATGAGGTTCAAGCAGCCGACATTCGTCAGCCAGCTCACAGAATCGTGACGCAACGGGATGAGATAAAGAAGAGTTCCCCCTGTTGTGCTGGTATTCTGTACCGCGAATATCGGGGGAAAACAACAAGATGAAACAGATTAAATCCTGGGCGCAATATTACGTCGATCTGATGACCAAGCTGGGACTGGTGCGATTCAGCATGTTTCTGGCGGCGGGCATTATCGTGCTGGCGGTCGCCATCCAGATGGGGGTGACCCTGTTCCTGCGCGGTAATATCGATGTGATCGACTTTGTTCGCTCGGTCTTCTTCGGCCTGCTGGTGACCCCCTGGGCCGTCTATTTTCTCTCCATCGTGGTGGATCAGCTGGAGGACTCCCGCCAGCGGCTGACGCGCATGGTGCGCAAGCTGCAGGATATGCGTGAGCGGGATCTGGAGCTCAATACCCAGTTGCAGGAGAACATCAGTCGCCTCAATGCCCAGATTGCCGAGACCAACCGGGCCGAGAGCCTGCGTCTGCAGGCCATCGAGGATCTGGAGAACGAGGTGTTCCAGCGGGAGAAAGCCCAGCTCCATCTGGGGGAGCGCACCGCCCTGCTGCGCTCCTTTATCGACTGCTCTCCCGATCTGGTCTACTACCGCAACGAGGATGAGCAGTTCTCCGGCTGCAACCGCGCCATGGAGGAGCTGACCGGCAAGGTGGAGGCGGAACTGATCGGCCTGACCCCGTTCGATGTCTACAAGCAGGAGATCGCCAACAAGATCGTCGAGACCGATCGGCAGGTCTTCGCCAGTAACGAGCCGCTCACCTACGAGCAGTGGCTGGAGTATCCCGATGGTCGCAAGGCCTATTTCGAGCTGCGCAAGGTGCCCTTCTTCGATCGCTTCGGCAAGCGGCTCGGTCTGCTCGGCTTTGGCCGCGACATTACCGAGCGCAAGCAGTATCAGGACAAGCTGGAGAAGGCGAGTCGCGACAAGACCACCTTTATCTCCACCATCAGCCACGAGCTGCGCACCCCGCTCAACGGCATCGTGGGCTTGAGCCGGATGCTGATGGATACCCCCCTCGATCCCAAGCAGCATCAGCAGCTCAAGACCATCCACCTGAGTGCGGTGACCCTTGGCAATATTTTCAACGACATCATCGATCTCGACAAACTCGACCGGCGTCGCCTCGAAATTGCGCCGACCCGTATCGACCTGCCCGCCTTCCTCGACGAGCTGGAGACCCTGTCGCGCATTCAGGCGGAGCAGAAGGGGCTCTATCTGCATTTCGATCGCGATGGTGACATGCCGCAATTTGTGATGGCTGACGGTACCCGCCTGCGTCAGGTGCTGTGGAATCTGGTGGGCAACGCGGTCAAGTTTACCGATGAGGGGGGCGTCACAGTGCGTTGCCTCGCCCATCCTGCCGACGAGCCGGGCAAGCAGGCCCTGCACTTCGAGGTGGAGGATACCGGCGTTGGCATCCCGCGCGCCCAGCAGGAGAAGATCTTCGCCATGTACTATCAGGTGCAGGGCAAGAAGCACGCCACCGGCACCGGCATTGGGCTGGCAGTCTCCCGTCAGCTGGTGCAGGCGATGGGGGGGCAGCTCTATGTGGACAGCGACCCGGGCGAGGGCTCCTGCTTCACCGCCGAGCTGGAGGTCGCTTGCGCCGAGCCGGTGCTGGCCGAGCCGGAAGAGGAGATGCCTTCCCTCGATATCCTGCTGGTGGAGGATGTGGAACTCAACGTGACCGTTGCCTGCGCGTTGCTCAACAAGCTGGGTCATCAGGTGCAGGTGGCACGGGATGGCACCCAGGCGTTGGCGATGGCTAACCCGGATGATTTTGACCTCATTTTGCTCGATATCCAGCTGCCGGACATGACCGGCTTCGATGTGGCGGAAAAACTGCTGGCGCGTTATGGCGACAGCCTGCCGCCCATGGTGGCGCTCACCGCCAACTCAACCGGCGATCGCCAGTACTATCGGGATCACGGCATGCAGGATGTGATCAACAAGCCCCTCGGCTCCAAAGCGGTGCGGGAGGTGATTGGCCACCTGTTTGCCGGTCTGGCCGAGGATGAAGCGGACGAACAGGCGGATGCGGGCAATCAGGATGCGCTGCTGGACTTGCCCTTCCTCACCGATTACGCCGATACCGTGGGCAAGCCGGTGCTGCTCTCCAGCGTCGATCTGTTCGAGAAGATGATGCCGGACTACATGGCGGTGCTCGACTCCAACATGATCGCCAAGGATCAGGCCGGCGTGGTGGAGGAGGCCCACAAGATAAAAGGGGCGGCAGGTTCCATCGGCCTGCGCCGACTGCAGCAGACGGCCCAGCTGATCCAGAGCCCGGATCACCCCGCCTGGTGGGAAAACGTAGAAGACTGGATTGAGACGCTGCGCCGCGAATATCCTGGCGATATCGCCCGTCTGCGGCGCTGGTTGTTGTCTTGAGACTGGTGGTTGTCTTGAGTCTGAGGGACGTTGTTGGCAAGGAGCTGCAAGATGTATAGCCGTTTGATTACCCCCGCGCGCATCCACCCCTGGGGGGATGAGGCGCTGCTGGAGGCGACCGAGCAGGATCGCGCCCGCATCGTGCAGGCCGCGCCGGTGCGCCGTCTGCAGCAGAAGACCCAGGTCTTTCCGCTCGATGTTAAGGCCTCGGTGCGCAGCCGCCTCACCCACTCGCTGGAGGTGCAGGAGACCGGCCGCCAGATCAGCCGCCGTATTCTGGCCGCCTTGCCTGCAGGCATGGTCTGCGAGGGGGCCTTTATCAATCTGGTGGAGATGTCCTGCCTGCTCCATGACGTGGGCAACCCGCCGTTTGGCCATTTTGGCGAGCAGGTGATGAGCCAGTGGCTCGGCGAGATGCTCGATCCCCTCTATCAGCAGGCGCTGGCGCAGCCCCCCTCGGCCCAGTGGGCTGAATTGCGTCAGGATCTGCAGCTGTTCGATGGCAATGCCCAGAGCCTGCGGCTGGTGCACAGCCTGCACGAACTCAACCTGACGCTCGGGCAACTGGCGGCGCTGTGCAAATACCCGCAGCAGCCGCAACCCGGTGTGAGTTATGGCCAGCATCACGGCTGGAGCAGCAAGCGCGGCATCTTCTTCAGCGAGCAGCCGCTCTACCGCGCCCTCGGTCAGAGCCTGGGGCTGGCCCCCGGCTGTCGCCATCCGCTGGTCTACATCATGGAGGCGGCGGACGACATCTCCTACTGCATCGCCGATCTGGAAGATGCGGTGGATCGGCGGATCCTGACACTGTCAGAGCTGCTGGTGGCGTTGCGCCGTGCTGATGGAAGCGACTATCTGGCTGTGTTGCTGGATGAGGCGCTGGCCTCTGGCCGGGGCTTTTTCCCCCATTTTCGCCAGCAACTGACCCGGGATCTGGTGGTGCTGGCGGCGCAGAGCTATGTCAGCGAACATCAGGCCATTTTGTTGGGATCCTATCCGCAGGCGCTGCTGCACGGTCAGGCGCCGGCGGCGCGGGTGCTCGATATCCTCAAGCAGGTGGCCCGCGAGCTGGTCTTTATGCGCCCCGAGGTGGAAGCGCTCGAGCTGGAAGGGTATGCGGCGCTGCGCGGGGTGCTGACCAGTTATGCCTGCCTGTTGGCGCTGCCGGCGCGGCAATTTACCCGCCTGCTGGTCGGGGAGGGGAGTCAGGATCTCTTCTTCGCCCGCCGCCTCTATCACCGTCTCTCGGCCCGCCATCTCAAGGCCTACCGGCTGGCAATCGCCACCCCGGACTCGCGCTTTGCCTGCCAGCATGAGCAGGAGTGGTATTACCGGGTGCGGCTGCTGCTCGACTACGTCAGCGGCATGACAGATACCTATGTGCTGGAGGAGTACCGGCTGCTCTCCGGGATCTGATGCCCGGGGTTGCCCTTGTCAGGCAGCATAAAATGCCAGGAAAACGTTTAAAAAGGAGTCGCAGGAGGCTTGTTTTAAATTCGGATATTTTTTAGACTTCTGCAACCTGTTCAACTTTTACTCGGTAAGGAGACGAATATGCAACATCTGATGCTCAATATTGCATTCTCTCGCGGCACTGCGTGCGGCGTGAAATCTCGTGCTCTTTTACCGCGTGGCGTAAACAGGTAACCCCTGTCTTTTTATCACCCGCGGTTCGTCCCGCAGGGTGATATCCACTTTCTCCGGGAGAACCGCATGTTCTACTGGAGAATGTCATGTCTATCGAACTGGTTTTACTGCGCAGTGTTGAATCCCTGGTCCAGAGAAGGATTGCCCGGGTCGAGCGTCGTCTCGTGCAGGTCAATCTGTCACCCGCCCTGCTCAGGGATATCGGGCTGGAGGGGTATCAGGGTCAGGTCTCCCTCGTTCGCGAGCGGGAGTATCAAACCGGCTTCCGACTCGGGAATCGAATAACCTGATGGAAGGGGCCTGTATGGCCCCTTTCTTGGCCTTGATGGCAGACCCCGGTCTGCCATTTTCATTTGATTAAGCTGTGGTTAAGTTAACGCGCGAATATCCATTCGCGAATTTTGCGAAAATCTCTATTATTTGCGGCCGACTTTTCTTTGGATTCAGGTTATGAGCCGCACTCGCCGTTTATTTCAGTTTATATCCCTGCTGCTATGGTGTGTGCTGGGACTGAGTGAATCTAAAGCAGGGCTTAATCCATTGGCGCTTACAGAGGCCGAACGTCAGTGGAGCGCGGCCCATCACGAGCTGATCATCGGTATGCCGATGATGGGAGCGCCCCCTTATAGCTACAAAGATGCGGTACAGGGGTTCAACGGCCCGGTGCCCGAGATGGCGCTACTGATCGCCAGAGCGCTCGGCTTGCCCCTGCACTACAAGGAGTTCACCTCCTATGACGAGGCGCTGAGCGCGTTGCAGGCGGGCAAGGTGCACATCATCATCAATTTTCAGCCCGGAGAGCAGTGGGAAAACCAGATAGCCTCGGTGCCCTTTCCGTTCTTCATTCCGCAGGGGGTGCTGCTGAATCGCACGCTCACCCGGCTCTCTCTTGACGAGGCTCGCAAGCTTAAATGGGTCTGCATGGTCGGGACCGACTCCTGTGGCCAGCTCGAGGCGCTGGGTCTGGTGCCGGTCAAGGCGGTGGAGCGGCGCAGCGAAGCCACCTTCATGCTCAAGCAACAGCTGGCGGATGCCTATCTGGCGGATATGCCATCGCTGTTGTCGGAGCGGGCACAAAACCCCAATGCCGGTTTTTCGATTGTCAAACCGCAGTGGGCGCCGGTCTCCTCCCTGTCCGTCAATATGCTGCGCAACAACTCCGGGCTCACCAGCCTGATAAACCGGGTCATGCCCGAGCTGCCGGTGACGGATATGCGTCCGATCCTTGAAGCCATCAATGGGGGGCAGACTACGGCATCGGGGGAGATCACCACGGTCAAATTTACCCCCGAGGAGCAGGCGTGGCTGCGCACGCATCCGATCTTGCGCTACGGCATCTCGCCGCACTGGGTCTCGATGAGCGAGTTCAATTATCGTGGCAAGCTGGTGGGCTACGTACCCGATATGGTGGCCCTGCTGCGCCGCTACTCCGGGCTGGAGTTCTCGCTGGTGCGTACCGAATCCTGGCGAGAGACCCAGAATTTGCTCAAAAAACACCTGATCGACTTTATTCCGGTGATGAGCCCGTCGGCAGAGCGCGAGCATCTGGGGATTTACACCCCCAACTACATGTTTGTTGACCGCGTCATCGTGGGGGGGAGAGAGAGCAAAAATCTCTCCGACATCGAATTGGTGCGAGGCACGCGGGTCGGCATTGTGGATGCGTCCATTGACGAGGAGCTGTTGGCCTCGCTGGGGGCAATTCCGGTGGAGGTGAAGGATGACAGCCGCCTGCTGCGTCTGCTCGATGAGGGGAGGGCCGATTATGTGCTGCTCACCATGACCACCCTGCCGGCCGCCTTGGGGCGAGGCTTTGAGGATCGCTATCGGGTGGTCTACTCCGGGCAAAACTTGCGGCTTCCCGGCGCCATGGGGGTATCCCCTGCCGACCCCATGTTGCAGCAGATCCTGACCAAGATCCTCTATGCCATCCCCCAGCACGAGATTGACAAGCTTGAATCCCGTTGGCTGACGATGCGGCTGCAGACCGGCCTGGATACCCGCACCGTGGTGCTGTGGTTTCTGGTCTGCGCGGGGGGGGCGCTGGTGTTCTTTACCATCTTCTGGCACTGGAACCAAACGCTGCAGCGGCAAAATGATCAGCGAAAACAGGCCCAAAAGCAGCTCAACGAGCAGCTGGCGTTTGTCCAGACGCTGCTCGACTCCTTGCCGAGCATGGTGGCACTGCGGGATCGCCAACAGAACCTGACTCTCTGCAACAAGGCGTATCGGGAGGCCTTTATTGGCGCCGAATCAGGCGGGGATGGCTGGAGCTATATGCAGACCGAGGAGCGGGAGCAGATGCTGCGTGAAGAGCAGAGCGTCTGGGCGACCGGCGTCAGGCTGGAGGGCGCTGGCTATACCCGGCGGATCGACGACTCCCAGTTCCATGTGGTCTATGTCAAGCTGCCCTACCGGGCGGCAGATGGCGAGATCCAGGGGGTATTGACCGTGCTGACCGATGTCAGCGCCCTGAAAGCCGCCGAGGACAAGGTGCGCGAAGTGGAAGCCATGCTGCGGGACATGACCGACAGCATGCCCGGCGTGGTCTATCAGTATCTGTGGCATCGCTCGGATCAGGGGCGTTTTCTCTATGTCTCGCAAGGGGCGGGGGAGACGCTGGGGGTGCCTTCCCAGGCCCTGATGTCCGCCAGATCCGAGTGGAAGACATTTGGCGTCAGTGAAGAGGTGTTGCAGGCGTTCTTCAGTCGGGTTGCCGCCAATGCGCCGACCCGGACGCCGATCGACTGGGAGGTCAAGGTGCCCCACTACGGTGGCGAACGCTATCTGCAGGTGCGGGGCAGCTTCGTGGAGCACGGGCCGGATACCCTGCTGCTCAACGGCATGGTGCAGGACATCACGGCCCTCAAGCAGCAGCAGTATGAGTTGCATGAGGCGCGCGCCAGCGCCGAACAGGCCATGCAGGCCCGCAGTCGCTTTCTGGCCACCATGAGCCATGAGCTTCGTACGCCGATTTCGGGGATGCACGGCATGCTGGAGCTGCTGCGGATGAGCGACGTGGACGATGATCAGCGCTATCTGCTGCGCAACGTGGTCACCTCGACCAACAACCTGCTCTATCTGGTCAACGATATCCTCGATTTCTCCAAGATCGAGGCGGGCCAGCTTCATCTGGATTATCAGTCGAGCCCGTTGCAGTCGGTGATTTGCGATGCGGTTCGTGGTCATGCCGCCCAGGCCCATGGCAAGGGGTTGCAAGTCGAGTTCAGCTGGGAGAGCGAGGTGCCGGATCGGGCGGATATCGATGCCATCCGGGTGGCGCAGGTGGTCTCCAACCTGCTGAACAATGCGGTCAAGTTTACCGAGCGAGGGGTGATTGCCATTCGCGTCAGGTATCGGGATCAGCAGCTCGCCATCACGGTAGCCGACTCCGGCATCGGGATCGCCGAGGAGAAGCAGGCGCTGCTGTTCACCCCGTTCGAGCAGCTCGACTCCGATATCAATCGTCGTTATGGCGGCACCGGGCTGGGATTGGCCATTTGCGATCAACTGGTGCGCAAGATGGGGGGCTCGCTGAGCCTCAATAGCCGGGCCGGTGAGGGGGCCAGTTTCTGCTTCACCATTCCGCTGAGCAACCCCCACTGGGATCTCCCGGCGCTGACAGGCAGCGAGTGGTGGTATCTCGGTGACGACCACCTGCTGGAACAGACGATGATGCGGTTGGGGGCCAAATTGCACCCTATCGATGCCAACCGGCTGGCTCGGGGGGTCAATGGCCTGCTGCTGGCCGACGAGCGCTGGCTGGCGCGCGATCTCGGCCACAATTGGTTGGAGCGGGTGCAGCAGTCCGGGCTCAAGGGGATCGTCTTCTCCCCTGACGAGGTGCTGCGCACCCGGCTGGGCCCGGCGCGCTGGTGGCGGCTGGGGCTCTCCCCTCTCTATCCGGACCTGTTGCTGGAGAGTGGCCGCGAGCTGCTCTGCGGGGTCGTCAATCCGGTGATGGCAACGCATGCCGACAAGTTGAGCGGTCGGGTACTGGTGGCGGATGACCATCCGGTCAATCGGGCCCTGCTGGAGCGCCAGCTGGGGATCCTGGGGGTCGAGTGCGTGGTGGTCGAGAACGGCGAGCAGGCGCTGCAGGCCTGGCAGGCAGCGCCCTTCTCGCTGTTGCTGACTGACTGCCATATGCCGGTGATGGATGGCTATACCCTGACCAGCACCCTGCGGGCCAATGGCGATCAGGCCCCCATCATAGGGGTGACGGCTGATACCTCTGAGGAGGCGTCGGCCCGCATGGTCGCCGCCGGCATGAACGGCATGCTGATCAAGCCTTATATGCTGGAAGCACTGCGCCAGACGCTGGTGCAGTGGCTGCCAGCCTGCGCAGCCGTGACGCCGGAGCCGCTCACCGGCGCGTCGGCGCTGGCTGCCCGCTGGATGGCGCTGTTTGGCGATGAAGAGGATGCCAGAGCCATGGCCTGCGAATATCTGGCCTCCAATCTGCTGGATCGCGAAGAGATGATGGCGGCGCTGGCGGTCCGCAACGGGGACGCGTTGCTGGAGATCGCTCATCGCATCAAGGGGGCCGCCCGCATGGTGGGGGAGTGTGCCCTGGCCGAACAGGCCGAACTGCTGGAGAGTGCCGCACGGCTCAAGCAGCTGGATGAGTTTGCCGTGCTGGGGCAGGAGGTTGATCTGCTGATCAACCGGGTTACCTACGAGACAGGATTATGGCTGAATGAACAAGCGCGAGCATGAAGTGGTCATCATGGTGGCTGAGGATCATACCTTTCAACGCAAGGCGCTGTTGCATCAGATCCGCGGCTTGGGCTATCGGCAACTGCTGGAGGCGCGGGACGGGGTGGAGGCGCTGGCGCTCTGCCAGCAGCAGAGAGTCGATATCCTGCTCTGTGACCTGCGGATGCCCGGCATGGATGGCATGGGTTTGCTGCGCCGTCTCTCGCAGGCGGGTTTTCGCGGCGGCATCATCCTCTCCAGCGCGCTGGAGGGGGATGTGGTAGAGGCCGTGCTGCGCATGAGCGCCGCCTATGGCCTGCATGTGCTGGGGCGGCTCGACAAGCCCGCCCGGCCGGGGCAACTCGCACAGCTGATTCAGTCATGGTCTCCCGCCCGGGAACCCTCCCGTCAGGAGGAGGGGCACAGGATCGATCTCGATCAGCTCAAACGCGGCATCGAGCAGCAGCAGATCTTGCCCTGGTATCAGCCGAAGGTGAGCTTCGCCACGGGTCAGTGGGCCGGGATGGAGGCGCTGGCTCGCTGGCAGCATCCCGAATATGGACTCGTCTCGCCGGGACTCTTTATCCCGATGGCGGAAGAGCACGACCTGATTGCGCCCCTGACCGAGATCATCATTGGCAAGTCGTTGAGTGATGCCCACCTGTGGGGGGAAACCGGATTGTCGATCAATCTGTCGATGAATCTGTGTGCCAGCTCCCTCAATGACGGCAGTCTGTGCCAGACCCTGATTGATCAGTGCCGGCACTGGAGCGTTGATCCGGCCCTCATCACCCTGGAGGTGACCGAGAGTGCTTTCATTCGTGATATCGGTGCCATGCTGGAGGTGCTGACCCGGCTGCGGATGCACGGTTTTGGCCTCTCCATCGATGACTTTGGCACTGGCTACTCCTCGATGCAGCAGCTGGCGCTGCTGCCCTTTACCGAGCTGAAGCTGGATCGCTCCTTCGTCGATCGCTGCCATGCCGATCCGGCGCACCTAGCCATTATCGAGTCCAGTATCGAGCTGGCCCGCAAGCTCGGGCTCAAAACGGTGGCAGAAGGGGTGGAGGACGCGGCGACCTGGCATCTGCTGGCCAGGCTCGGCTGTGACCTCTGTCAGGGCTTTTTCTCCGCCCGCCCGATGCCGCACAGTGAGTTGGCAAGTTGGCACCGGACTTGGCAAGATAGATTGCCTACACTGATATCTATCTGATTCTGTTGGCTAGCTCCCCCGTTTGAACAAGGATGTTCATGAAAATTTCAAGCAAGCTGTTGCTCAGCTTCGGTTTTATCAACCTGCTGATCCTGCTCTCCTCCACCCTGGTCTATTACCGGCTCACCCAGATCAATCAGGCCCAGTACACCCTGCTGGAGCAGGCGTTGCCCGCCCTGCAGCGGGATGAGGCGAGCCAGAAGGCGCTGGTGGCTACCGTCTCTGCCCTGCGTGGCTACCTGATCCTCGGCAAGGATCCGGCTCAGGCCTCCCGCCTCAAGCAGGAGTGGGAGTCAGCCTGGCAGGCCATCGCCAATCAGACGTTCAGCCCGGCGCTCGCCCAGTCTCTCGAGACCTTCAAAAGCCATCAGGAGAAGGTGTGGGCCATCGCCCAGAGCGAAGAGAATCTGCCTGCCCACACCCTGATGCTGCAGGAGGCGGGGCCGCTGGCGGAGGCGGCACTCGATCAGTTGCAATCCTTTGCCAATGAGGAGGTGGCGACCCCGCAGGATCAGCTCGCGGGCGATCGCCGCATGCTGCTCAAGCAGGTGGGGGATGCCTACAACAGCCTCGCCAACGCCCTCTCCGCCCTGCGGGATTTTCTTATCTCAGGCGATCCCGAATACCGCAGCAAATATCAGGATTACTACCAGTTTCACCAGCAGCGGGTGGCGGAGGTGAAACAGCAAGCCGCGCTCTTTACCGACACCCAGCAGAGCCTCTGGCAGCTGTTTGAAGAGATGGCGACCCCCTTCTCCGAGCTGGTGGGGCAGGTGATCGAGAAGCGCCAGGCGCCGGATTGGGATCAGGCCAATTACCTGATGGCTACCGATATCGAGCCGATGCAGTCCACTCTCAGCTCGCAGTTGGTCCAGCAGGTGGGCAAAACCCGCGCCGAGGTGGCGCAGATCGCGGCGCAGATGACCCGTGCCGGGAGCGCCATCAACCAGACCCTGCTGCTGGCTACCGGCAGTGCCATCGTGCTCGGCATGCTGGTCGCCTGGCTCTTTAGCCGCCGTCTGACCCGTGACATTGCCAGCCTGGTGACCCGGGCGGGGCAGGTTGCCGATGGCCGACTGGCGGCCTGGCCCTTGCCGATAACGGGGCAGGATGAGTTGGGAGAATTGACTGGCTCCATCAACCGGATGTCTGCCCAACTGCGCCAGTTGGTGGGGGAACTGCAGGGGGCCGTGGGGCAGGTAGAAGAAGCCTGTGGTGAGGTGGGCAGCACCACGCGGGCCATCGTAGTGGATTTGACGGTGCAGGATCAGCGGGTCGATGCTGTGGCGGCCGCTATCGATCAGATGTCGGTCAGCGCCCGGGATGTGGCTGGCAATATCACCGCCGCGGCAGGTGGTGCCCAGCAGGTGCAGCAGCAGACCCGACAGGGGCAGGCCGCGCTGGCGCGGATGACCGACGCCATGCAGCAGATTGCCGCCATGATTGGGCAGGCCAACGAGGCCATGGGGCTGCTGGCGCATCAGAGCGAACAGGTCGGGCAGATCACCGAGGTGATCGCCACGATCGCGGAGCAGACCAACTTGCTGGCGCTCAATGCGGCGATCGAGGCGGCACGGGCTGGCGAGCAGGGACGCGGGTTTGCGGTGGTGGCTGATGAGGTACGCCAGCTGGCGACCCGCACCCATCGATCAACCGCCGAGATCAGCCAGACCATTGCGGCCATCTCCCAGCAGACTCGCCAGACGGTGAGTACGGTCAGCAGCGGTACCCGGCTGGTGGAGCAGGGGCGGGATGCAGTTGGATTGGTGACCGATACCCTGAGTGCCATGAACCAGCTGGTGCAGTCGCTGTCCGGTCAGCTGGAAGCCATTTCGGTGGCGACCGAGCAGCAGTCACGGGTGGCCGCCGAGGTGGCCGGGACGGTCGATGACATTGCCGCGCTCAGTCGGCAATCCTGCCAACGCAGTCAGCAGGGGGAGGAGATCGTAGCCAGACTGGCTGGCGATACCGGCAAGCTGACGGCGGTGATCGCCCGTTTTGATCTTGAAGCATGAGATGGCGGGATCCTCCCGCCCTTGCCATTTATCCGGTCGTTTGGACTGTTGGTTTAGTCCAGCCGTCTGAAGGCGTGGTTGTCGAAGCTGCTGGTGGTCTCGCGATTGAGCAGGCTCACCAGCAAAATCGCCCGTTTGTCCCCATCCGGCTCCATATAGATGGCTTCGAAGCCAGCCAGTGGCCCCTCTTCAATCAGCACCTTGTCGCCCGAGCAGGGCAGGTTGGCGTAGCAGGCTCTCGCCTCGTCGCTGTCATCACGACTCATCAGCTGATAGACCAGCTTGCTGCTGATCGGGGTCCATTCACTGCCAAAGTGGATGATCCGGCTGATGCCACGGGTCGATTTCAGGGTGACCGGTGTCACCTCTTCCAGATCGACGAAGATAAACAGATAGTTGGGGAACATGGGTTCCCGTACCGGAACTCGCTTGCCCCGGCGCAGCTTCTCGATCTCCACCATGGGGTAATAGGATTCGATACCCTGGGCATCGAGGTGGGCGCGGGCGCGGGCCTCTTCTTTTGGCTTACAGTAGGCCAGATACCATTTTTTCATGTGATGAGTATGTTCGTGTTGCCGTGCTCGCGGATATGATAGCGGCGCCAATAAAAAAGGCCACGCATTGCGTGGCCTTTTTTGCCAAGTGAGCAATTACCAACCTTTTACCAAGCCGCCTTTGAACAGCTCCAACCCTTTCTTGTAGACCTCATCGGTCTGATAGGACTGGACGAACTGTTTGACCTTCTCGTCATCCTTGTTGTTGTCGCGTGCCACGATCAGGTTGACGTAGGGGGACTCCTTGTCTTCAACAAACAGGCCGTTTTCGGTCGGGGTCAGACCAATCTGACCGGCGAAGGTGTTGTTGATGATGGAGAGATCCACATCTTCCAGTGAACGGGGCAGTTGGGCTGCTTCCAGTTCGACAATCTTGAAGTTGCGCGGGTTGCTGGCGATATCCAGCACGGTGGCTTCCAGACCGGCGCCATCCTTCAGGGTGATCAGACCCTGTTTGGCCAGCAGGATCAGCGAGCGACCCAGGTTGGTCGGATCGTTCGGTACCGCGATCTGGGCGCCATCTTTCAGTTCGCTCAGCGCCTTGATCTTCTTGGAGTAACCGGCGATCGGGTAGACGAAGGTGTTGCCAACCGGCACCAGCTTGAAGTCGCGATCACGCACTTGCGCATCCAGATAGGGTTTGTGCTGGAAGGCGTTGACGTCGATGCTGCCATCGTTCAGCGCAACGTTCGGGGTGACGTAGTCGGAGAAGTTGACGATCTCGACGGTCAGACCGTATTTCTCTTTGGCGACCTTGGCCGCCACTTCAACCAGTTCGGTCTCGGGGCCAGCAATGGCGCCCACTTTCAGAACCTTGCTCTCTTCTTTTTGACCGCAACCGGCCAGAACCAGACCAGCCAGCAGCGCAGCCGCAACGGATTTGATGCCAAATTTCATAAAACCTCCTGTCAGAAATCGACGATTAACGATGATCACATTTGTGGACCAGGCGCTCACCCGCGCTCTGGATAAGTTGAACCAGTACTACCAGGATAACCACGGTCACCAGCATGACGGTCGGGTCAAAGCGCTGATAACCATAACGAATACCCACATCCCCCAGACCGCCGCCACCGATGGCCCCGGCCATGGCCGAGTAGTTCACCAGCGTGACGAGGGTAATGGTGACGCTGTTGAGGATGCCGGGCAGAGCCTCGGGCAGCAGCACCTTGGTGATGATTTGCAGCGGCTTGGCGCCCATCGCCTTGGCCGCTTCCAGCAGGCCATCCGGCACCTCCATCAGGGCTCCTTCCACCAGACGGGCGATGAAGGGGATGCAACCCACGGTCAGCGGCACGATGGCGGCGATGGTGCCGATACTGGTGCCGACAATCAGCCGGGTCAGCGGAATGATGGCGACCAGCAGGATGATAAAGGGCACCGAGCGACCCACGTTGACCACCATGCCCAGAGTACGGTTGAGCAAGGGGTTGGCCAGGATCTGGCCCGCCTTGGTGACGTGCAGTGCCACGCCAAGCGGCAGGCCCAGCAGGCAGCCGAACAGGGCGGAGGCAAACACCATGATCAGGGTGTCGCCCAGGGCCGTGATGAGCAGATTAATCATGGCTTCGGACATAACCCATTACCTCCAGCTGAATGTGGTTGTCGATGAGGAACTGCTGGGTTGCCTCGCACTGGGCTTCATCCCCGAACAGCTCGGCCAGCAGGAAACCGAATTTGACGCCACCGGCGTACTCGATGTCTGCGCTCAGAATGCTGATGTCGATATTGAAACGGCGGCTCGCCTCGGAGATCAGCGGCGTATCGACCGTACTGCCGGTAAAGCCGAGCTTCACCAGCGGATAGCTGCCTGGCACCCGCTCGCTGCTCATCCGATCCTGATACTCCTGCGGTACCTCCAGATGGATGGTGGAGTGGATGAAGTCACGGGCCAGCTGGGTCTTGGCGTTGCTGAAGAACCAGGCCACTTCGCCCTGCTCGATCAGACGGCCGTCGCTGATGATGGCCACTTCGTCACAGATCCCTTTCACCACATCCATCTCGTGGGTGATGAGCAGGATGGTGAGCCCCAGCTTGACGTTGATCTCCTTGAGCAGGGTCAGGATCGAGCGGGTGGTCTGCGGGTCGAGGGCCGAGGTGGCCTCGTCACAGAGCAGCACCTTGGGGGCCGGTGCCAGTGCGCGGGCAATGGCAACACGCTGCTTCTGACCGCCGGAAAGCTCGGACGGATAGGCATGGGCACGGGCTTCCAGCCCGACCAGCGCCAGCAGCTCGGCAACCCGTTGCTGGATCTGCTCTTTGCTCCAGCCTGCCAGCTCCAGCGGAAAGGCGATGTTGGCAAACACGGTGCGGGAAGCGAGCAGGTTGAAGTGCTGGAAAATCATCCCGATCTGGCGGCGAGCCTGGGTCAGATCCCGTTCGCTCAGGGCTACCAGATCCTGGCCATCGACAATCACCTGGCCCTCTGTCGGGCGCTCCAGCAGGTTGACACAACGAATGAGGGTACTCTTGCCGGCACCGGAGGCACCGATCACCCCGAAAATTTTGCCTTGGGGTACATGCAGACTCACATCACGCAGGGCGTGCACGGCGTCACTGCCTGTACCGTAGACTTTGTTGAGACCTTTCAACTTAATCATGGATTCTTCCGTGCTAACAGCCTTACAGCACAGGGCGCTACAGGCGGGGAAATTGGGCAGAGGTTCCACTGGGTTACTCTGCCATCATGGAGGATGATGCTAAGATGTCTGGATGGCCGTGTCAACGCATGTTTTTACGTCTAGACGTCTAAAAAAGTGATAAGGATATCTGTCTGGTGGATAACGATCTGGGTGGATATGTCTCGCATCCAGATCCTGTTTCGCCAGTTTGGTATATGGCCGAATTAAAGATGGTTTATATCGGGTAAACGCTGGTTTTATTAGTGTGTCAGCCCGATGTCACTCATGTCAGGTGTCGAGCCTGAAACGCCACCATAGTTGCACAAATAGCTGCACAAATCGTTCCCTATTCGCGACCGGATCACCTGTCCGCCCCTTTGTCGGCATCAACCTTGATGCAGCGCAAGGGGGGCTCGGATAGGGATTGGGTCGGTGGCGCTTGTTTTTTATACTGATGATACCGACAGCATGGAGGGCAGTGCGATGAGATTCCAACAGATCAAAGAGTTGCTGCACTATCTTGAACAGGTTCATCACCAGCTCGGGCTCTGCTACGGGCGATTGACCAGTCAGGTGGACAGCGAACGCAGCCGGATGTTGCTGGTCTATCTGCAAGGGCGTGAGGATGCGGCCAGTGCCCATCTGCACGAATATGCCGCCCAGCTGGGAGAGGCGGTGAGGGAGACCTGGCTGAACCAGAGTTTTAGCGAGGATATGGTGCCCGCCATCACCCGCTTCGAGCTGCCGGCCTCGGCCCAGACCCAGGATATCGTCACTCAGGTGTGCCGCTGGGAAGAGCAGCTGGTGGGCGAGCTGGGCCATCTGGCCCGGGAGTGCCCGACACCGGCCACCACCACCTTGCTCGAGAATCTGGCCGGGTTGGAGCAGACCCGCCTGACCCGACTGGTGCACGGGGTACACCGACTCGATGACATGTAACGGGGGATGGCGGTCAAGCAAAAGGGCCCGGCAGCAGTGCCGGGCCCTTTCTATTGGATATCTGCTGATTGGCGGTGAGCGGCGATCAGCCCTGCCGCTCTGCCGCGTAGAGGGCGGCCCCGATAATGCCCGCCTGATTGAGGCTGGCCGCCGGAATGAGCGGTGCCCGGGTCTCGATGCGATCGACAAATTTATCCAGCTTGGCGGCGCTACCGCCCCCCAGAATAAAGAGGTCGGGGGAGAAGAGAAACTCGAGGCGCGCCAGATACTTGTTGAAGCGTTTGCCCCAGCGATTCCAGGAGAGATCTTCCCGTTTGCGCACCGCATCGGAGCAGTAGTGCTCGGCCACCATCCCTTCCAGCATCAGGTGACCCAGCTCGGTGTTGGGCAGCAGATGGCCGTTGACGAAGATGGCGGTGCCAATCCCGGTGCCGACCGTGATGAGGATGATGACTCCCTTGCGATCCTTGCCGGCGCCAAAGCGCATCTCGGCCAGACCGGCGGCATCGGCATCATTCAGCACATAGCACGGCTTGCCGGTGACATCGGCAAACAGATGCTCGGCATCGGTCTCAATCCAGCTCTTGTCGATATTGGCCGCACTCTTGGCAATGCCGTTGTGAATGGTGGCGGGAAAACCGCAGCCCACCGGTCCTTTCCAGTCAAAGTGTTCGACCAGCGCCTTGAGGGTATGGGCGATGGCGGCCGGGGTGGCCGGTTGTGGCGTGGCAATGCGATGGCGCTCGCCGATCAATTCGCCGGTTTTGGTATCCACCAGACAGCCCTTGATCCCAGAGCCTCCAATATCCACTCCCAACATATGCATCTGTGTTGTCCTTGTTGTGTGCCGACCAGCTGATACTGATTACGGTGTTCTGGTCACTGCGGGTCGGCAGAGCATGAAAAAAGTACAGCAATCCGGCAAGGGGCAGATCACTTATGCGTGATCCGGCAGACCTTTTTCGATGCAGCGGATCAGCAAACGGGTTTTCTTGTTCTCTTCATCCTGACGCCGGGCAAGGGTGGCCAGCGCCCATTCGATATGTTCGGCTACCATGGGCTCGGCGGTGGTCAGCCCCTGTTGCAGGGCGGCGATCACCTCGGGGGCTGCCGGGCCATTGCCGAGGGCGACCGCCAGATTGCGGCGCCAGCGTTGGTAGCCGATGCGGCGGATCGGGCTTCCTTCGGTCTGCTTGAGAAAATCGCTCTCGCTCCAGCGCCACAGCGCCAGCAGGGGCGGGCGGTGCAGGCTGGCACGCGGGCTGAAGTCGGGTTCCGGGCTGGCATCGGCGTAGCGATTCCAGGGGCAGATAAGCTGGCAGTCGTCACAGCCGTAGATGCGGTTGCCCATCAAGGGCCTGAACTCTTCCGGAATAGGGCCATCGTTCTCGATGGTGAGATAGGAGATGCAGCGGCGGCCATCCACCACATAGGGGGCGACAATGGCGCCAGTCGGGCAGATATTGATGCAGGCGACGCACTTGCCGCACTGCTCCTTCTCCACTGGCTGGTCGAGTGGCAGCGGCAGGTTGAGCAACAGCTCACCGAGAAAGAAGAAGGAGCCAGCCGATTCGTTGAGCAGCAGTGAGTGTTTGCCAACCCAGCCGAGACCCGCCTTGGCTGCCAGCGGCCGCTCCAGGATGGGGGCGGAGTCAACGAAGGGGCGCCACTCACCCAGGGTCTCTTCAGTGCCTTGAAACAGCTCGGCGCAGCGCGCTTCGATGCGATCACCCAGCTGTTTGAGCCGGTTGCGCAGCACCTTGTGGTAGTCGCGGCCGAGGGCATAGCGGCTGATGTAGCCGAGGGTCGGATCGCGCAGGGTGGCGGCAAAGCCAGCCTCGAACGGCAGGTAGTTCATCCGCACCGACAACACCCGCACTGTGCCCGGCAGCAACTCGTGGGGGCGTGCGCGCATCATGCCGTGGCGCGCCATGTAATCCATGCTGCCGTGATAGCCCGCATCAAGCCAGGCCTGCAATCTCGGCTCTTCGATACGCAGATCTGTGTCGGTGATGCCCGCCTGGTCAAATCCTAGCTCCCGTGCCCAGAGCTTGATATCGTGGGCCAGCTGGTGGAAGTCAGGTGCGCTCATGCGGCTTGGCCTGGCCGGAGTTGGCTGGCGTGGGTCGATTGATAAGAGGCGGGAGCCGTCATGGTAGAGATCATCAGGGGCGCGTTGGGCACAAAAGAGGGGGGCAGTTTACCACAGGGGCTGTGGCAGACTGAACAGATCCGCACACTGGAGCGCAACTGGGCCGCGCGTGAGGGGCAACCTCTCTATGCCCTGATGGAGCGAGCCGGTGCTGCACTGCGCACCTACGCCACCCTGCATTGGCCCGAGAGCCGCTGCTGGTGGATCTTCGTCGGCCCCGGTAATAACGGCGGTGATGGCTATGTGCTGGCCCGCCTTGCCCGCCAGATCGGCATCGAGGTGGTGATGATTGCCGCCAGAGCACCCGATCAGTTGAAGGGGGATGCCAGACGGGCCGCCGATGAGTGGCTGGCGGCCGGTGGCCGGGTCTGGCTGGCCGAGCAGTTCGATTGGGCGCAGCAGCCTGCCCCGGATCTGGTGGTCGATGCCCTGCTTGGCACCGGCGTCAACACCCCCCTCTCGCCGCTACTGACAAAGATCGTCGCAACAATCAATGGCTTGGCTGTGCCCGTGCTGGCGGTGGATCTCCCCTCCGGCCTCAACGGCGATACCGGTCGTGCCATGGGGGCCGTGGTGCAAGCCACTCGCACCCTCACCTTTATCGGGATCAAGCAGGGAATGCTCACCGGCGACGGGGTGGATTGCGTCGGCCTGCTCGACTGTGATCCCCTTGGCGTCACGCCGGATGACGCTATGTTGCCCGCCGCCTGGCGCATCGATTATCCACTGCTCAGCACGCAGCTGACCCCGCGCCAGCGCGCCTCCCACAAGGGCTCTTATGGCAAGGTGCTGCTGGTGGGGGGCAATCGCGGCATGCAGGGGGCCATCGTGCTGGCAGCCCGCGCCTGCCTGCGGGCGGGGGCCGGGCTGGTGCGGGTGTGTCAGCATCCGGAACATCCGCCGGTCAGCCTCTATCAACCCGAGCTGATGAGCCTTATCACCCCAGATGACGAGGGATGGGCGTCGGTGCGGGTCATTGGCCCCGGTCTCGGTCAGGATGAGTGGGGAAGGGGGCAAATTGCCCGTTATCTCACCGTTCGGCTGCCACTGGTTTTGGACGCTGATGGATTGAATTGGCTGGCGCAATCTCCCCGCCATCAGGATAATTGGGTGCTCACGCCCCATCCCGGCGAAGCGGCGCGACTGCTGGGATGCACCATTGCCGAGATTGAAACCGACCGGTTTGCCGCCGTGCAGGCGTTGCAGCGGCGCTATGGCGGTGTGGTGTTGTTAAAAGGGGCGGGAACACTTATTTATGACGGCGAGCGGGTCGCTCTCTGCTGTGAAGGCAATCCCGGCATGGCAAGTGGCGGCATGGGCGATCTGTTATCTGGTATAATCGCCGCCCTTTTGGCCCAGGGCTGGTCTGCCACCATGGCAAGCTGGCTGGGCGCCGTGATCCACGGCGAGGCCGCAGATCAGGCCGCCGCCGACGGCGAGCGGGGCATGCTGGCGTCAGATCTGCTGCCGCTGATCCGCAGACTGGTTAATCCCGACACCATAACAAGTTAAAAAGAAGAACATGGCAAAACAGTTGATGATGACACTGCCGGACGAGGCAGCAACCGTGGCACTGGGTGGCCGTCTGGCACAGGCTTGCCAGCAGGCGACCACAGTGTTTTTGCATGGCACGCTTGGCGCCGGTAAAACCACCCTGACCCGCGGCTGGGTGCAGGGCCTTGGCCATCAAGGCAAGGTAAAAAGCCCGACTTACACCCTGGTCGAGCCCTACGAGCTCGACGGCTGGCAGGTCTACCATTTCGATCTCTATCGCCTGGCTGATCCGGAAGAGCTGGAATTCATGGGCATTCGGGACTATTTTGCCGCCAACACTCTCTGTCTGGTGGAGTGGTCCGAGAAGGGCGAGGGCTGGTTACCGGCTCCCGACCTGGAAATTACCCTCACTTATGTAGGCGAGCAGCGCGAGGTTCTGATAGAGGCCCGCACTGCTATTGGCGAAGCCATTCTGGAACGGTTGTCATCTACGTGCGCTTGATCCTTGTTATTGCTCTCTCTTTGATGGCGTTACCCTCCTGGGCGAATCAGCTCAAGAGCGTACGAATCTGGCCATCACCGGATAATACCCGGGTGGTGCTCGACATGAGCAGCGCCCCCAACTTCAACTATTTCACCCTCACGGGCCCGGATCGGCTGGTGATCGACCTGAAAGGGGCGAGCAACGCCGCCAATCTGGCGCGGATCGAGAACAACAGCGAACTGGTGCGCAAGATCCGCCAGAGCACGCCACTGGAGAAGGGCGGTCTGCGGCTGGTGATGGATCTCAGCTCCGCCATCAAGCCGGTGGTCTTTCCGTTGGCGCCAGCCGGGCCTTATGGCCATCGTCTGGTTATCGACCTGCCTTATGAAGAGAAGCGCTCGGCGGCTGCGGTGCAATCCACGCCCGTCGGTGGCAAGGGCAAAGGGGTGGTGATTGCCATCGACCCGGGCCATGGCGGGGAAGACCCGGGCTCCATCGGCCCGCGCCGAACCTATGAGAAGCGGGTCACGCTGGCGGTCTCCCAGAAGCTGGCGGCGCTGATCGACCGCGAGCCGGGGATGCGCGCCGTGCTGACCCGTCGTGGCGACTACTTCGTCGACCTCAACAAGCGCTCCGAGATTGCCCGCAAGGCCAAGGCCGATCTGCTGGTGTCGGTGCATGCGGACAGCTTCCACAACTCCACTCCTCGTGGTGCCTCGGTCTGGGTGTTATCGACCAACCGTGCCAACCGCGAGATGGGTAGCTGGCTGGAGAAGCAGGAGAAGCAGGGCGAGCTGCTGGGCGGTGTCGGCAAGGTATTGGCGGAGTCCGATCCCAACCCCTATCTGGCGCAGACCTTCCTCGACCTCTCCATGGACAAGTCCCGCGCCGAAGGATATGACGTCAGCCGCCAGATCCTGCGCTCCATGGGCAAGGTCGCCCGACTGCACAAGAAAGCGCCGGAACACGCCAGTCTGGCGGTGCTGAAGGCGCCGGATATACCCTCGGTGCTGGTAGAGACCGGATTTATCTCCAACCATGCGGAAGAGAAGCTGCTGGCCACCGCCAGCTATCAGGACCAGCTGGCCCGCGCCATCTTCGAGGGGATCCGCAACTACTACCGTGCCCACCCGACCAAGGGGGCCATGCTGACCGGCAAGGGGCAGGCGAGCCGACCTGCCGCTACCACTCGTCCTGCATCGGTCACCCAGCAGCCGGTGAGCCAACCCAGGCAGGTACAGTCGCAGCCGATGGTGAGTAACAAGATGCCCGCCACTGCCCGCGATGGCGGTGCGGCGAGCGGCTCTGGCGCCGGGGTGATCAAGCCTTACTCGGCGGCAGCGCAAGAGACCGGAGCGCCGGTCAGTAGCGTGGGCGACTATGACAAATCGCGGATGCTCCGCCATGTGGTCCAACGGGGCGAGAGCCTCTCTCGCCTTGCCGAGAAGCATGGGGTGAGCCAGTCCACTTTGGTGGAGATCAACCAGCTGCGCAGCCGGGATATTCAGATTGGTCAGACCATCTATATCCCCCAACAGGGGCAGAGCCGCAGTGCCGCTCCCGTTCGCAGTGACGACAAGTCGCAGATGATCCGCCATGTGGTCAAGCGGGGCGAGAGCCTCTCCCGCCTTGCCGAGAAGCATGGGGTGAGTCAGGCGCGGCTGGTGGAGATCAACAAGCTCAAGTCGCGGGATATTCAGGTAGGGCAGGTGCTCTACATTCCGCAAAACTGACATGCGGGAGCTGGCTCTGCCGCTCCCCGTGTTGGCAGAATACTTTCTGCAAGATTGAAATTCAGGAGCAAGTGATGCCGATCCGTATTTTGCCACCCATTCTGGCCAACCAAATTGCAGCCGGAGAGGTGGTGGAGCGGCCCTCTTCTGTGGTGAAAGAGCTGGTGGAAAACAGCCTGGATGCGGGGGCCGACCGGGTCGAGATCGACATCGACAAGGGGGGCGCCAAGCTGATCCGCATCCGTGACAACGGCTGTGGCGTCGCCAAAGACGAGCTGGTGCTGGCGCTGTCGCGTCACGCCACCTCCAAGGTTGCCACGCTGGACGATCTGGAAGGGATCAACAGCCTCGGTTTTCGTGGCGAGGCGCTCGCCTCCATCAGCTCGGTCTCCCGTCTCACGTTCACCTCCCGTACCGCCGAGCAGTCCGAAGCCTGGCAAGCCCAGGCGGAAGGGCGCGAGATGAGCGTCACCATCAAGCCGGCGGCCCATCCGGTGGGCACCACGGTGGAGGCGGTGGATCTCTTCTTCAATACCCCGGCGCGGCGCAAGTTCATGCGCAGCGAAAAGACCGAGTTTGCCCATATCGACGAGCTGGTGCGCCGCATCGCGCTCTCCCGCTTTGATGCCACCCTGATCTTGCGCCACAACGGCAAGGTGGTGCGCCAGTACAAGGCTGCCAATACCGTGCCGGAGCAGGAGCGCCGCCTCGCCGCCGTTTGCGGAACCCCCTTCATGCACCATGCGCTGGCGGTAGAGAGTGAACATAGCGACGTGCGACTGTGGGGCTGGCTGGCAACCCCGGAGGGGGCCAGACCGCAGAACGACCTGCAATACACCTACGTCAACGGCCGGATGATGCGCGACAAGCTGATCAACCACGCCATCCGTCAGGCCTATGACGAGCTGCTACCTCCCGATCGCTTCGCCGCCTATGTGCTCTATATCGAGCTGGATCCCCGTCAGGTGGATGTCAACGTCCACCCGGCCAAGCACGAGGTGCGCTTCCATCAGGCGCGGCTGATCCACGACTTTATCTTTCAGGCGCTGTTTACCGCGCTGCGCCGCGAAGGAGTCAGCGCTGCTCATCAGGACGCGCCGCTGGCCGAAACCCTGGTCGAGTTGCCGGTCAGCCCGCAAATTGAATATCCCGGTCAGGCGCCACGCCCGGAGTGGTACGGTGCCGAGCACAGCTACCGGGCACCTGCGCAGGTGCGGGAAGGGGGCGCGGCGCGCGCCAGCAATTATCAACCGCCCGAGCCGCCGAGTCGCGAGGCGATGCGCGGCATGGGCGTTCTGCTCACTACGCTGCCTATCACTGCTGCGGCCGAGGCGGCTCCTGCGCAGCCCACTGACACTGTGCCGCCACCCAAACAGGGGGGATGTCGCGCCCTGACACTGGTGGATCAGGCTTACCTGTTGATCGAGCGGGATAATCAGCTGGCGCTGCTCTCGCTGGTGCGCGCCGAGCGGGTGCTGCTTCGCCATTGGCTGCTGGAGACCTGGGGCCAGGGGCTGGCGGCCCAGCCGCTGCTGCTGCCGGTCTCCTTCAAATTGCCGAAGAATCTGATCGCGCTGGTGACAGAGCAGGAACGTTTGCTGAAACGGATGGGGCTGGAGTTGAAAAGCGGCGGGCGCGACACCATGATCCTGACTCGGGTGCCGGCCCTGCTGCGCCAGACCGATCTGGTGCGTTTATTACCCGAATTGCTGCAAGTTATCGAGGGCGGATCTGACAGTGATGCCGGTCAGCAGGCTGAAGTATTATGCCAATGGCTGGTGGAGCAGGGGATAAGCCGCGAGAAGATATACGATTTTTCAACTGCTAGTCGTCTGCTGACGGAACTTGTGACCGATTTCAGTGACCAACTGGCAGACATTCGCATGGTGCGCCCGCTCTCGCTGGCGACCGTGCTGGAGGAGTTTGAACATGGCGAGTGACTTGCCGACCGCAATTTTTCTGATGGGGCCGACGGCCTCCGGCAAGACGGATCTCGCCATTGAACTGTGCCAGGCATTGCCTTGCGACATCATCAGCGTCGATTCGGCACTGATCTATCGCGGCATGGATATCGGTACGGCCAAGCCTACGCCTGCCGAACTGGCGCGGGCCCCGCACCGGCTGATCGACATTCTTGATCCGGCCTTGAGCTATTCGGCGGCCGATTTTTGCAAGGATGCCCTGCGGGAGATGCAAGATATCGCCGACCGTGGCCGTATTCCGCTGCTGGTGGGTGGCACCATGCTCTATTTCAAGGCGTTGCTGGAGGGATTGTCCCCATTGCCCTCCGCCGATCCCGCCATTCGTGCCGGGATTGAGGAAGAGGCTGCCCGCCTCGGTTGGCAGGCGCTGCACGATGAGCTGGTGCGCATCGACCCGGTGGCCGGGGCGCGAATCCACCCCAATGACCCGCAGCGACTCTCTCGGGCGCTGGAGGTCTACCGCATCAGCGGCAAGACCCTCACTGAGCTGACGCAGGTGCAGGGGGAGAGTTTGCCCTATCGGGTGCAACAGTTTGCCATCGCCCCGAGCGATCGCGTCGTGCTGCATCAGCGGATCGAACAGCGCTTTGACAAGATGCTGCAAGGTGGCTTTGAACAGGAGGTTCGTGCGCTGATGGCGCGCGGCGATCTGCACCCGGATCTCCCCTCCATTCGCTGTGTGGGTTATCGCCAAATGTGGGACTACCTGTGCGGTGAAGTGGGGTATGATGAGATGCGTTATCGTGGCATTGTTGCCACACGCCAATTGGCAAAACGACAGATGACCTGGTTGCGTGGCTGGTCCGACGTGACCTGGTTGGAATCTGGTGAGTCTGGCAATCTCGCCCGCGTGCTTGCTCGCGCTGGTGCGGCTTGACACTCCCAGTATAATCAGGTTGTTATATTGATATTCGGTGTTTAAAAACAACAAACTATAAGGAAAAGAAAAATGGCTAAGGGGCAATCTCTCCAAGACCCGTTTTTGAATGCGCTGCGCCGTGAGCGGATTCCTGTTTCTATCTATTTGGTGAACGGCATCAAACTGCAAGGTCAGATCGAGTCTTTTGACCAGTTTGTTATCCTGCTGAAAAACACCGTGAGCCAGATGGTTTACAAGCACGCCATCTCGACTGTCGTACCGGCCCGTGCCGTCAATCATCACCAGCCCACTCCGGGTGGCGCGGCTGATGAACAGGGTGATGCCGAGGCGTGATATCCCTGGGCGAGTCGACTCGCCAACTCAGATTCATCATGATTCCTGTTAAGGAGCAAGCGCTTGTTTGACCGTTATGAAGCTGGCGAACAGGCCGTTCTGGTGCATGTCAACTTCAGTGATGAGGGTGAGCGGGAGGATCTGGAAGAGCTCAAGATGTTGGTGAGCTCGGCCGGAGTCAATGCGCTGGGGGTCGTGACCACCAGTCGCAGTGCGCCCAGTGCCAAATTTTTTGTCGGCAGCGGCAAGGCTGAAGAGATCGCGTCCCAGGTCAAGATGCTGGCGGCGGACGTGGTGATCTTCAACCATGCCCTGACCCCCGCCCAGGAGCGCAACCTGGAGCGTCTGTTCCAGTGCCGAGTGGTGGATCGAACCGGCCTGATCCTCGATATCTTTGCCCAGCGCGCCCGTACCCACGAAGGTAAACTGCAGGTCGAACTGGCCCAGTTGCGCCATCTTTCCACTCGTCTGGTGCGAGGCTGGACCCACCTTGAGCGTCAAAAGGGCGGGATCGGTCTGCGTGGCCCGGGTGAAACCCAGCTTGAAACTGACCGACGTCTGCTGCGGGAACGCATCAAGGCGATTTTGCGTCGGCTCGACAAGGTGGCCAAGCAGCGGGAGCAGGGACGCCGCGCCCGCAACCGCAACGAAGTGCCGACGGTGTCACTGGTTGGTTATACCAACGCCGGAAAGTCCACTTTGTTCAACCAACTTACAGCTGCCAGCGTGTATGCTGCCGACCAATTGTTCGCAACTCTGGATCCCACCCTGCGTAAACTGGTGATCCGGGATGTGGGTGATGTGATTTTGGCGGATACAGTTGGATTTATTCGGCACTTGCCCCATGATCTGGTCGCGGCCTTCAAGGCGACCCTGCAGGAGACCCGTGAAGCGGATCTGCTGCTGCATGTGGTGGACTGTGCCGATGAGCAGATGCAGGAGAATATCGACTCCGTGCAGCAGGTGTTGGCCGAGATTGAAGCCGATGACAGGCCCCAGCTGATGATCTGCAACAAGATCGACAAGCTGGCGGATCGTCCGGCAGGTCTGGAGCGAGATGACGAGGGGCGCCCGTTGCGCGTCTGGCTGTCTGCCCAGACCGGTGAAGGTTGTGAGCATCTGTTTACGGCGCTGACCGAATTGCTGGCTGGCTCCATGGTGCATCACACCCTGCAGTTGCCTCCTTCTGCCGCGAGATTGCGCAGTGCGCTCTATCAGCTGAAAGGGATTGAGCAGGAAGGTTTTAGCGAGGAGGGGGATTTCGTGCTGGAAGTCCGCTTGCAAGTGGCCGACTGGAACCGCCTCGTGAAACAGGAAGGTGAGAGTTTACAACGCTTTATCAGGCATTGATTCGTCGATGAAGATGAACCCTTAGGGGCTTCTCAACGTATGATGGCCCGGTAGAGATGATATCCATCCGCATGTATTAATGGAGACGCTGATGGCTTGGAATGAGCCTGGTAACAACGGCAAAGACCGTGACCCTTGGGGGAATAACGGCAAGAATCAGGGACCCCCTGATCTGGATGAAATGCTGCGCAAAGTGAGTCGCCGTTTCGGTGGCTTGTTTGGTGGCGGCAAATCTGGCGGCGATATAGGTCGCTTTGGTATCTCCATCGCGCTGGTTGTGGCTGTGGTGGTGTGGGTCGTCAGCGGCTTCTACACCATTCGCGAAGCGGAGCGTGGTGCCGTGCTGCGGTTTGGCAAGTTTTCCCATATTGTCGAGCCGGGCCTGCGCTGGAAACCGACCTTTATCGATCAGGTGATCCCGGTGGACGTCGAGTCCGTGCGCTCCCTGCCTGCCTCCGGTTTCATGCTGACTCAGGATGAAAACGTGGTACGGGTCGAGATGGACGTACAGTACCGTGTCGTCAATCCCGAGCAGTATCTGTTCAGTGTGACCAATGCCGACGAGAGTCTGGGTCAGGCTACCGATAGCGCCCTGCGCTACGTGGTGGGTCATACCCGGATGGATGATGTGCTGACCACCGGTCGTGAGAAGGTGCGTCAGGAGACCTGGCAGGTGATCGATGGCATCATCGAGCCCTACCAGATGGGTCTGCAGATCGTCGACGTCAACTTCCTGCCGGCGCGTCCGCCGGAAGAGGTGAAAGACGCCTTCGATGACGCCATCTCCGCTCAGGAAGATGAACAGCGCTTCATTCGTGAAGCGGAAGCCTACGCTCGTGAAGTGGAGCCGAAGGCGCGTGGTTCGGTCAAGCGTCTGGAGCAGGAAGCGGAAGCTTACAAATCCCAGATCGTGTTGAAAGCCCAGGGTGAAGTTGCTCGCTTCAACGAGTTGCTGCCCCAGTATCAGGCTGCCCCCGAGCTGACCCGTGAGCGTATCTATCTGGAAACGATGGAAGAGCTCTATCAGCAGGCCAACAAGGTGGTGGTCGACATGCCGGCTGGCAACAACAGCATGATCTACCTGCCGCTCGACAAGCTGTCCGGCAAGCCGAATGCAGCCCAGTCTGATCGTGCCACTGTCGCTCCGGTCGCAGAGCAGGTCCCCGTTTCCAACGAGGGGGCCAACTCTACGCCGACAACGCCGCTGCGTAGCGGTGACCGCTTCAGCTCAGGGAGAAACTGATAGATGAAAAAGCTAGCTATTGGTGCAATCGCTGTCGCGGCCATGGTCTGCTTCTCCTCTGTCTTTATCGTTGATGAAGGTCAGAAGGGGATTGTGGTGCAGTTTGGCAAGGTGAAGCGGGTTGACTCCGGTGAGCCCCGCCTCTATGAGCCGGGCCTGCACTTCAAGGTGCCGCTCATCGACCAGGTTCGCAAGATGGATGCCCGCATCCAGACCATTGACAGCCAGGCCGACCGTTTTGTCACCTCCGAGAAGAAAGACCTGATCATCGACTCCTACGTGAAGTGGAAGATTGAGGACTTCTCCAAGTACTACCTGGCAACCGGTGGTGGCAACAAGCTGCAGGCTGAAGATCTGCTCAAGCGCAAGATCAACAACGGTCTGCGTTCCGAGATCGGTAACCGCACCATCAAGGACATCGTCTCCGGTGAGCGCAGTACCGTGATGGAAGATGCCCTGAAGAAGATGGCGCGCTCCTCCGAGCTCGGTATCAAGGTGGTGGATGTGCGGATCAAGCAGATCAACCTGCCGGTGGAAGTCTCCAACTCCATCTACCAGCGGATGCGTGCCGAGCGTACCGCAGTCGCCCGTGAGCACCGCTCTCAGGGTCGCGAGAAGGCTGAAATCCTGCGTGCCGATATCGACCGCAAGGTGACCGTCATGATCGCCGACGCCGAGAGTAACGCTCGCCAGCTGCGCGGTGAAGGGGATGCGGAAGCCGCCAAGATCTATGCCGACAGCTACAAGAAAGACCCCGAGTTTTTCAGCTTCGTGCGTAGCATGGAGGCCTATCGCAAGAGCTTCGCCGGTGGCAACGACCTGATGGTGTTGAAGCCGGACAGCGAGTTCTTCCGTTACCTCAAGTCGCCTCACGGCACCAAGCAGTAAGAGACAAGCATAAGACCAAAGGGCCTGATGATTCAGGCCCTTTTGCTTTATGGCATGAGACCAACCGCCGATACGGGCGGCTTTTTTGTGCAAGGAGATGGGATGCTGACATCCATTTTAATGGGATTGGGGCTGCTATTGCTGTTTGAAGGACTTGGCCCCTTGCTGATGCCTAAAGCCTGGCAACAAATGTTGCGGCTGCTGAGCGAACAGCCACCGGAACAACTGCGCCGTATCGGTGGCTCTCTGGTGGTGGCGGGCGCCGTTATCCTCTGGATGCTGGGTCACTGAATCATGTGGCTGGCTCTGAGTTCCATTGCAGTGCAGACAATAAAAAAGGCGCTGTCCCAATTACGTGTTGAAAGGCTAATCTTGAAGTAGGCCATCACCTTGAGGTCTACCATCATGGATAC